>NZ_JACJEW010000169.1:0-1483 GCF_014164315.1 Pseudoalteromonas sp. SG44-1 | reverse complement strand
AATGACAGCGACGGTTGGATAGCCTTTACCCTAACCGCCATTGGTTTGGTTCCATTATTAGGCTCTGCTATAAAAGGTGTGGGTAAAGTTGTAATTAAAAATAGTGGTGAGTCAATGGAAGCCGCTATTGCAGTGTTACGCAAGATGGGTAAAGGCGACCCAGTAAAATACCTGCGCGAAATAAACTGGCAAGACTTAGGCAAACAAGCCGCCAGTGAAGTAAAAGCAGTTATTAAAAGCTTTAGAGATACTCTTAATGATATTTCAACCAGCTGGAAATACGATCTTCTGCTGCCAGACTCAGCCATTGACGGCATGCAAGCCATGGTCAAACAGCTTGATGAAGTCACCCCGCAAATAGACCAAGGCGTAAGAAACGCCGCGCAAGAAATTGGCAATCGCGTAAACAAAGCCCTCGATGAGTTTGAGCCACCGGCAAGTACAGGTGTAGTAGGGAAACCGAAGAAAACAGTAGCCAATGAATTAGAGCCGCCGAAAGGGAATGATTTAAAGGGGGCTCAAAGCATTAACCCAAACATTACAAAACCTAAGAAACTTCGCAAGATATCAAACCGCTTGAAATACCTTGGTAAAACTCCAGGCAAAGCATCTCGTACAGGCAAAAAAGTCATTGCGAAGATGAAAGCAAAAGGCAAAATAAGGGAGTCATTCAAAGGTACCGAATTTCAAGCGAGTGATAATCAATGGTACCCACTCTCTCAAGCTGATATGGCACATGACCCGACAGATGCAGTAAAATGGTGGAATACTACAGGCAGACAATACGGCGCAAAATCAAAAGAAGTGCGAGAATGGATGTTAGACTCTAATAATTATACTCTAGATCATTACAGTATTAACCGCTCAGCTGGTGCTAAGCTTAACGATAGATATTTACCCCCGAAAAAGTAAGGAAAGATAATGGAAAATTTACCTATAGACTTGCGCGATAAAATCGATGCTCTCTATATTTCTGCATACAAAGCATTAGAAGTCAAAAATGTTGACATCGCAAAAAAAAAAGCAGACGAAGCATGGGGGTTATTACCTGAGCCTAAATTTGATTGGGATGTCACTCTCAGTTTTGTTACTGCAATTTGCGAAATGTATCGAGAGTTAACACTTTACAATGATGCGCTGCAAATCATAGAGCAACTCTTAGAATATCGAGATAAAAATAAGGTAGGTGGGTTTCACGGTGGAATTATTTTTTTAAAAGCTACTATTTATTATGAAATGGAACAATTACCAATTTCTTATCAATGGTTTAATAAAGCAAACGACATGTCAAGAGGTCGCTGCTTCGTTGATGAACCTAAAAAATACAAAACTTTTTTTAATGAGTATAACCAATGAATGTACATGACCAAATAGATGAGTATTGCGAGCAAGGCAATGATCTTTTTGATGAAGAAGACTTTCAAGGCGCAATTACACTCTGGCAAAAAGCCTTTGATTTACTCACCGACCCAGATGAGGATTG
>NZ_JACJEW010000168.1:0-1500 GCF_014164315.1 Pseudoalteromonas sp. SG44-1 | reverse complement strand
AGTAAATCCTCTTTTTATATTTCACGTAAAATCGAAGTAACCGATTGAATCAAAATAGGAACTCAGCTATGGTTAATGCATCAATAAAAATAAATTAAAAACGAGTTATTCTACAGCCTCGTTAGTTTTCACAAGTTAGCGAGAGAAGCAGAGAAATATGGATTTATTTAATTTAAAAGGAGTTTACTCGCTTGCCTTGGAGCCAGAAAATCAAATTGATTTTGATTATTGGGCGTCGCAAGAAGGGTTGGTGGACTATCTAGAGGATGAAGCGAAGGATGAATACATTATCATCTATTCTTCCCTACCACACACTTTCATACATTCAGTACTTATTCCCAACGTTGAGCCAAATGATGAAGTACTAATAGATCTCCAAAAGTGGAGTTACGACCCGTTCTCATCATGGGGGCTAACTTGCTCGTCTGATGATGCTTGGATAGAACCTCCTCTTTCTAGCTCGGGGAGTGAAACGCTGAAAACTGGTGAGCAGATCGTATTCGGGCGTTCATTTGAAGGTATCAATAACAATCAAAGTTATTATGAATTAAACCAAAAATTAGCTCATGTACTTGATATCCACTTTGTTCCAGAGCGAAATGCATGGTGCAAGCTGGATGATCATGGGGATATGCTCGATGTATTTAAAATACTCGAAATTGATGACCTTCCAAGGAATGAGACTGGCACAATAATATGCGCGAAGAAGGAAGTGTTAAGCGAGTATTTAGGTGTTGAAAACCTAACTTTAATTAGAATGTTTGATTTTACAAGATATAAGTCTGGTAACTTTTCTGGTTGGGATAATAGTCGCGAGTCCGTGGGTTTTGGAAACTCAGCATCAATTTTTGGTTCCTTATCGATAACTCCAGGGGTAGGAAGTTATTCGAGAGGGTTTCAGCTTATAGAACTTAGTCTCCCTAAAAAGCACATAGTAAACCGTGTTTGGGGTAGGTCTGTTGACGAAGAAACTAAAAAATATTGCTCTTACATTGCCCATGATTGGAAAAATAAGGTCATTACTGAAATATCATGCGATCCTACTTGCTTGTCTAATTATTTCACAAAATCAGATCTTCCCTTCGAGATTACACCTGCGTTTTTTAAACCAGAAGTACTATCTAAATACAAAAGTGATCGAGCAAAATATAAGCTTGATAGTCGCTCTGTAGGTTGTAGAGCTTCATGGCATCTAGAAACTTTCGATATCAATTCTGCTGGGCAGGTTCACACTTATTTAATCTATTTAAGTCGATTGCCATATGAAGAGCAGCTTCATTGGAAACAGTATAACGAGAAACCAAAGGCACCACTTTCAGATCGCGCAATTAAAACAGACTTTGAAGGTCAGTTTTATGAAGAATATGACCCATTGCTGTAATGGTCTAATGAAACTGGACAGGTTTATAGCGTAAAATGAGCTAAACCCAAAAGGTATCACTATGACCAGAAAATCAAAAGTAACACTCAGTGCACAACAAAAACTTGAATATGCCAAAT
>NZ_JACJEW010000167.1:0-1539 GCF_014164315.1 Pseudoalteromonas sp. SG44-1 | reverse complement strand
CAGTAATATTTAGGGTATCCAAGCCCCTCTGATAAAAAAGAAATATAATCGCCGAAAGGGGATACTTTTAAATACTGCATCGTAAATTGGGTGTTAAAGCCTAAATCAACCTTCTCAATCACGTCACCATTAAAGTCATGTAACCAGTATTTATTTTTTTTATCGGCTAAAAAAGTTTTACCGTCTGGCAATAAAAACAAGCCATTAGAGTAAATAATTGGCCGCTCAGTAAGTGTTTTAGTGGGTACGTGGTAGTTATAATGTTTACCACTGGCGTAAAAAATCACATTTTCACTGTCTTTAGTCCAGTTAAAATGAGCATAACCATGGCCTTTGCTCATTAAAATAAACTGTTGGGTTTTAGTGTCCCACAGCTCGCGGGTAAAACCGTGCTCTGTTGTATCCATGGATAAGGCAATGTACCGGTTATCAGGAGAGCGCTTTGGCGTGTGGCTACCAATAAGCCCTCTACCTTCGAAGGCATTTTCAGGAATAATGCGGCGCCTATCAGAGCCATCCATGCGTGCTGAGAACAGCGTTTTCTTTTTCATCCACTCGACTTTCGCGTTAAATAAAATACGCGGAGTTGAAAACGTTTCTTTATCGCCATATACCTCATTGCGCACCTCTTTAGGCCACTCAGGGTGGTACGTATGACGATACGCCATTTTATCTTTACTAAATCGACTGGGTTGCTCTTCAACAACTTGTTTTTCTGGCGGTTTAACGTCATCACCACAGCCAGTTAATTGCAATGTAGCGACACTTAGTAACATTATTACTGCGCAGTGTGAAAATGACTTAGTTAACAAGCCCGTGGTTAAAAGCGATTTAAACGTAGATTTTTTTACTGAGATTAATGACATCAATAGTCCTTGATTGTACGGTGTAAATTGGTCGTAGAGGCAGCAATGCGAAGCATGAACGGGGTAGTTTTTTGGGCATGAAACGGGGTTCGTGTCGTCAATTGTTTGTCATCAACAGCCTCAAGCACCGCACCTTCATCACTGCTTAACAGTATTGGTGCGGCTTCATTGCTATCAGCCACCACCACACGGTTAAACAGCGGGGTGAGCTTGCTGATTGGCTCGCCTCTATTAACATAGCCCGTGAGTAAATACGCTTTAGGAAAACTAGATTGCCCTGTATTCAATAGCTCTGTCATTGTTCATCCTTGATATTAAACACGCCAAAAACATATATAGTTCCCATGCCCCAAATATTACTTTCTTTAAGTAATATTTCTCTTTCTTGCTTAGTAATTAAGTCTAGTTCTATAAAGTAATAATCAGGGTATGGACGACCGTTCCCCATCAGCTCTGTCGAATCTCTTGATGCGGGACTTAACACTTTATTTTTTTTATCTGAGAAAAAATAACCCCCTGTTTTGAAAGGTTTTGTAATGCGCTTACTTGGGTCTGATAAATTAACCCAGTAATATTTAGGGTATCCAAGCCCCTCTGATAAAAAAGAAATATAATCGCCGAAAGGGGATACTTTTAAATACTGCATCGTAAATTGGGTGTTAAAGCCTAAATC
>NZ_JACJEW010000166.1:0-1565 GCF_014164315.1 Pseudoalteromonas sp. SG44-1 | reverse complement strand
GTAGGCAAAGGCGACCCTGTTCAGTATTTACGTAAAATAAACTGGCAAGACTTAGGCAAACAAGCCGCCAGTGAAGTCAAAGCAATTATTAAAAGCTTTAGAGATACCTTGCAAGATATTTCAACAAGCTGGAAATACGACCTCCTACTGCCAGACTCGGCCATTGACGGCATGCAAGCTATGGTCAAACAACTTGATGAAGTCACCCCGCAAATAGACCAAGGCGTAAGAAACGCCGCAAATGAAATTGGCAATCGCGTAAACAAAGCCCTCGATGAGTTTGAGCCACCGGCAAGCACGGGTGTAGTGGGCAAACCGAAGAAAACCGTTGCCAATGAGCTTGAGCCGCCGAAAGGGAATGATTTAAAGGGGGTACAGAGTAAAAACACTCACCCACTTCGATTAAAAATGAAAGCTTACAAAGTGCCTTGTTTTAAACCAAGTGATGGCTTAAGGAAAAGAAATAAAGGCGACTTACGCGCTTTAGAGCATAATTACGCAAGGCAGCTTAAACATCAAGAAAATGGCTTGAATGATTTAACCATTGGTGAATACAGAGAAAACCGCGAGCGATACAAAAGATGAAGCGCAAAGGTACTGGAACTGCGCAAGATGATTTTAGAAAAGACTTCGAAAAAGATTTAAAGAGCTCCCTTAAAGACTCATACAGCAAAAAAGTATCATATGCTGAAGCCGAAAAACTAGCCTTGCAAAGGACAACAGAAATTATGGACAATTTACATGCATTACATGACCCTGACATGGGCGCAGGCGGGTATGATAGCGTATCGCGTATGGGCGATAAACGAGTTAATGGCTCTTTAGGTCCGCAGTGGGCTAAAGCACCCATAGGGAGTAAAAAAGGGGATAAAACACGCGTGCAATTAATGGATGAGCAAGTTGAAAACGCATTTAAAAAACATGGCCCAGATGCTAAGTTGAACATTCAACTTGAGCGCTGCCCGTTAAATAAAAAGTAGAGAGCCCATGATAGAAACGAATGATGACGCCTTAGATTATTTTCTAAGCAAATTTAGGCAACCAACAACAACTGTACCCGCGACTACCGCTGATATAGAAGCGTATCGAGGGAAACTGCCTGACCAGCTACTTGAATACTGGCAAATACTCGGTTTCAGCGGCTTTGCCGATGGTTTATTTTGGCTGACAAATCCAGCGGATTATCAAGACATTCTTGACCGATTTTTAGAAGACACCCCGTTTGAGCACGACGATATTTATTATGTTATAGCGCGTAATGCCTGGGGCAATTTAAAACTCTACGGTGAGAAAACCGGACATTCTGTGGAAATCAGCCCTTACCTTAATTGGATGCGGACTAAGCAAGGAAATGAACAAGATATTAAAGCAGGTAAAACTGAGCGGACAATAAAAAATTTTATAGCATTTCAAGAAGTTGAAGACCTTGATATAGAAAACAACCAAAAGAAACCACTTTTTCCTGCGGCATTAAAAAAACATGGCCCACTCAATGCTGATGAAGTGTACGGCTTTGCGCCATTTTTATTTATGGGTGGCGAGAAAAAAATCAAGAATATTGAAAA
>NZ_JACJEW010000165.1:0-1580 GCF_014164315.1 Pseudoalteromonas sp. SG44-1 | reverse complement strand
AGCGGCGGCATCAGCGGCGGCATCAGCGGCGGCATCAGCTACAACATCAGCGATCACATCTACAATAATACATCCGTGGCCTAGATCGATCTGAGGGTTAGCATTGGTATATTGTTTAGGTTCACCGGGTTGAATGCGGCCAGTTAGCATTTCATCAAGTTTAGTGGTACTCATTGTAGGTATTTCCTTTTTTTGTTAAAAAATAAACAGCCAGTAAAGACTAGCAAAGCCCTCAAACAAAATGTATTACACTTGATTACAAATGAATCTCTCAGATAACACAGAGATATATGGTCACTCCGCCAGCGAATTTTTTACTAATAAAGGTAACGGTCCTATGACATAAATCCGGCGTCTAATGTCTATTTCGTTGGAAATTAAAAAGTGGAAAGTAAAAAGGACAGACACATTTTTTTGCAAAAACTACAGTATCAACTACTGTTTTTGCAAAAATCATAGTATCAACCACTGTTATTACACACAGTGCTACTGAAGTTGATATATTATGACTCGCGCAAGAAAAAAGCTTATTGATTTAGCATCGACATCTTATTATCACTTAATCTCACGATGCGTGAGACGTGCATTCTTGTGTGGTGATGATAAATACACAGGTAAAAACTTTGCTCACCGTAGGGAGTGGTTAGTAGAGCGAATTAAGTTATTAAGTAGTGTGTTTGCCATTGAAATTGCTGCCTACGCGATTATGAGCAATCACTATCACCTTGTTGTGAACGTCAATAGGCGTCAAGCACTTGATTGGTCTGATGATGAAGTAATTAACCGCTGGTATCAGCTTTATAACGACCACTTTGTAGTCGACCGCCATTTAAAAGGTGAGCAGTTAGATAAGCCAAGTTTGCTCTTTTTTAATGAGATCATCGCTAATGGCGAGAAAGGTTGTATGACATCAGCTGGTATATGAAAAACCTCAATGAGTACATTGCCCGCGAGGCCAATAAAGAAGATAACTGCACGGGTAAGTATTATTCGCTGCCATCCTTGGCGCTCACCCTTCGGGCTGCCTGACGGCATTCAAATTTATTCCTTATAAATTTGAGGGAAGGGCGCATTACTTATAAAGAATAGTCGCAAGCATTATTAGATGAAACCGTAGTGCTCAGTTGCATGGCCTACGTTGATTTGAACTCTATCAGAGCAAACATAGCCGATACGCTTGAAGACCGTGATTTCACCTCAATTCAAGAACGTATAGCGCACTTTAAAGCCTTTACCACAGACACGGTTAAAGCGAATAAGCTTCTCAAACAAAAAGATAATATTCAGCATGAAAGCCAACCAGCACAGCTAAAACCATTTGGCGGCAATCACATTAAACACAGGATCCCCTTTGCCTTACTGGATTATATTGAATTAGTCGACTGGAGCGGCCGCCACATAGATCCAAAGAAAAAAGGGCATATCAACAAAACTATGCCAAAAGTGCTCCTGACTTTGAATATAGAAGAAGCGCAATGGCTTGAATCAATTCAACGTTTCAGGCAGCAGTACTCAAATTTTGCAGGCAGCAAACAACGGTTAAAGCAGCAAGCCGCCAGCAACGATGTAAAATGGTACAA
>NZ_JACJEW010000164.1:0-1595 GCF_014164315.1 Pseudoalteromonas sp. SG44-1 | reverse complement strand
ATTCATATCGGCCATTAGTCGCTTAACTCCTGATCGAGTCGTGGACCAAAGGCGGTGAGTATTTCAACAAACTCAGGGGCAAATTCGGGGTATTTGGTTGATACAAACTTAGCAAGAATTTTAACGACCTCAGCTGCAATGGTGCGCTTTTCAAGCTTTTTATTACCGCCTGATACCTTCATTACTTTGCTCATCATATCGGTGAGTGAGCTAAGTATTTTTGTGCGTTGTTCAAGCGGCAGCGCTGCGCCCTCTGCTGATTTTAAAAGTTCAAAGGTCTCGTTTACTTGAATGGTGAATTCTTCAATGAAATCGGTGGTAAACTCCCCTGCTGTGCCCTCACTGCGGCGGCTTGCTGCACGGGCTAAGTCCCAATCGTCGCCGTTGTCTTTGGCTTCCATTTTCCAGCGTCGTGCTGTGCCGTCGGCCACGCTATGCTTAATGGCGGCCACGCTCAACGCTAGCAGCTCGGTTACATAGCTGTGGCGTATGGCGTTTTTCTTTTCTGCAGGGTGCGCCATTAGTTCCAAATCCCATTTTTAACAGCATAGGCGATTAATGACACGGTCAAACCCGCCGCGCCGCCCATAGTCGCCACCTTAACGCGTTGGTTAGTGAGCTTCTCTTCAACTTTAGTTAAACGATCATCGTGCTTATTAATCGCTGCAATTTGGCGTAGCTCACTTGCTTTTAAATCTTCTTTTAAGGCGTCAGTAACGACCTTTTGGCGTGCTTCGCTTTTTTCGATACTGTGATGAATATCAGCTTTTATCTCAGCGACACTGTTTAAAATGGCCTCTTGGCTGGCTTTAATAGAGCCAATAGACTCAAACAGTAGGTTTTCTTGCTCTGGGGTCATGAGTGGTCCTTACGGGTTAAATACTTTAATGCCCGTCCATGTAGGCGTGCGTACATCAAAATGAAACCAATTCACTTGCCCTTCAATGGCGGTGATGTAGGGGAATTCTTGCGGGTGGGCTAATACGTAATCACGTACTTGCTGAGCGGTGTAATTAGTAAAGCTACAATCGAATGCTTTACCCAGCTTATGTTGGCTGCGTTTAGCACCTATTGCGCAATCAAGCTGGCGATAGCCACGGTATTGATTAGCGCCGCCCCAGCTCCAACTATTTACGGTGCATGGGCCAAACGTGTTGCGTAACTTTTGCAGCATACGCAATGCGCGATCATCAAATAGATTGATCAAAAACAAAGGGTCGTCTTGATAAAGTTCAAACGTGGCTTTTGGTACTAATTCTTGAAACGTAAAGCTTGGGGCTGTCGGTACTACCACTTTTCTTTTAAGCGCCATGCTGTTGAGTCCTCATTTTGGTTAAACGTTGTTTTGTTAGGACGTAACAGGCAGGTAAGCGAGTACTGCGCACTGGTTTGTTATTGGCTGGGTTTAGCAGCTGTTTAACGCGAGTACGCAATGCGGGCAGGTCTTTTAACGGGCAACGGCGAGATATAGCAATTTGCTCGGCTTTAGAACTGGCCTTAATAATTTGTTGAGCTAAAAACTCAATAAATGGCGCATGCACTGTATTTGTCATGCTGGTAGTAAATCAATTTAGGGGATTGGGTAACACTGTAAA
>NZ_JACJEW010000163.1:0-1595 GCF_014164315.1 Pseudoalteromonas sp. SG44-1 | reverse complement strand
TTTACAGTGTTACCCAATCCCCTAAATTGATTTACTACCAGCATGACAAATACAGTGCATGCGCCATTTATTGAGTTTTTAGCTCAACAAATTATTAAGGCCAGTTCTAAAGCCGAGCAAATTGCAATTTCTCGCCGTTGCCCGTTAAAAGACCTGCCCGCATTGCGTACCCGCGTTAAACAGCTGCTAAACCCAGCTAACAAAAAGCCGGTGCGCATTACTCGCTTACCTGCCTGTTACGTCCTAACAAAACAACGTTTAACCAAAATGAGGACTCAACAGCATGGCGCTTAAAAGAAAAGTGGTAGTACCGACTGCCCCAAGCTTTACGTTTCAAGAATTAGTACCAAAAGCCACGTTTGAACTTTATCAAGACGACCCTTTGTTTTTGATTAACCTATTTGATGATCGCGCATTGCGTATGCTGCAAAAGTTACGCAACACGTTTGGCCCATGCACAGTAAATAGTTGGAGCTGGGGCGGCGCTAATCAATACCGAGGCTATCGCCAGCTTGATTGCGCAATTGGTGCTAAACGCAGCCAACATAAGCTGGGTAAAGCGTTTGATTGCAGCTTTACTAATTACACAGCGCAGCAAGTACGTGACTACGTATTAGCCCACCCGCAAGAATTCCCGTACATCACCGCCATTGAGGCTGATGTGAGCTGGTTTCATTTTGATGTGCGTTCCCCTACGTGGACGGGCATTAAAGTATTTTACCCGTAAGGACCACTCATGACCCCAGAGCAAGAAAACCTACTGTTTGAGTCAATTGGCTCTATTAAAGCCAGCCAAGAGGCCATTTTAAACAGTGTCGCTGAGATAAAAGCTGATATTCACCACAGTATCGAAAAAAGCGAAGCACGCCAAAAGGTCGTCACCGACGGCTTAAAAGCTGATTTAAAAGAAAGCGAGCTACGCCAAATTGCAGCGATTAATAAGCACGACGATCGCTTAAATAAAGTCGAAGAAAAACTAACAAACCAACGCGTTAAAGTGGCTGCTATGGGCGGTACAGCGGGCTTAGCCGTGTCGCTCATTGCCTATGCTGTAAAAAATGGGATGACGGGCTAATGGCGCACCCTGCAGAAAAGAAAAACGCCGTACGCCACAGCTATGTAACCGAGCTGCTCGCGTTAAGTGTTGCGGCCATTAAGCATAGCGTGGCCGATGGCACAGCACGACGCTGGAAAATGGAAGCCAAAGACAACGGTGACGATTGGGATTTAGCACGCGCAGCAAGCCGCCGCAGTGAGGGCACAGCAGGGGAGTTTACCACCGACTTTATCGAAGAATTCACCATTCAAGTAAACGAAACCTTTGAGCTTTTAAAATCACCTGAAGGCGCAGCGCTGCCGCTTGAACAACGCACCAAAGTACTTAGCTCACTCACTGATATGATGAGCAAAGTAATGAAGGTATCGGGCGGTAATAAAAAACTTGAAAAGCGCACAATTGCCGCTGAGGTAGTTAAAATTCTTGCTAAGTTTGTATCAACCAAATACCCCGAATTTGCCCCTGAGTTTGTTGAAATACTCACCGCCTTTGGTCCACGACTCGATCAGGAGTTAAGCGACTAATGGCCGATATGAAT
>NZ_JACJEW010000162.1:0-1598 GCF_014164315.1 Pseudoalteromonas sp. SG44-1 | reverse complement strand
GAGGAGTTAAAACCCTATTTAGACCCAACAGATTGCCAAGTTAACCGTCAGGAAGTGTGGTAATTAAAAGCTAAATCGCTCTTTAAAAATTTAAAAAATTGAACCTAAAGTGATGCATTTAATTGTTTTAGGTTTAGTTTGCAGCTTATGTAGATAGCGGTATTGTTATTTTTCCTGATAAAGCATCAGGTGACGCCGCTTTTCTAGCTGTAATTTGCCGACCCAAATACCACGAGAAACCCTTGGTGAAGTGGTGAGTATTTTATACCTGATTACAGGCAACGCTTGATCTCTGAACCTGAAAGAAAAGAAACGTTAAATCGGAATACAAAGCCAAACGGTTATTTATGCAACTAACCTGCGGTATGCCGTAAATACCCTATTTTAATATTATTAAGAGGGAAATCATGAACAAGGACGAAAAAATGAACGCAACAATCAAAAGTATCCCAAGCAAATTCACGGTTGTAAACTTTACGGCTAATTATAAGACACACTTCAACGCCAGTTTGAATGTGGCTATATGGACTGTCATAGCAGCTGCTTTTGCATTATTGACACTATCTGCAATTTTTACGTCACTAACAGGGCCTGATTATCTCTATATTCAAGGAGATATGTCGTTGACTCAATTTTGGCAACTATACTCAGGCCCAATTGCGACGGTTGGCTTTTTATTGACTTATGGTTGCACACAGTTAGTTACTATCAATAAGTCGTATTGGAAAGTGTACTTTATGAATAATGTTGAGGTGATTTATAAAGGAGAAAAACTAGACTTAAATTGTTATGAACTAAGGATGTACGATAAGGGTAAGTTTATTATTGCTAAAAATAACCAGCAAATTGATGACTTTATTTTTCAGCTTAACAACGTTAGTTAATTTAGGTCTATGCTATCCCAGCTTTATCTATGTGGCCGAAACATTTCGAAGTTGATTGGAAAGTAAAAGTACAGTACCGCCTAGATAAAAATGTGACCTTGCCCTATGTGGATATTGATGAGCGTAATAACTGGGATAAAGGTGAGCAACCAGATAAAGCATGGATAATAAAGGAAATAGAATATGCATGAGCAGTATGCTGAAACCGCTTATAGAGGTAAGCAATATGCAAAATTTAGAGATGAAATAGCGACTGATGAGCGTGACTCTATGTATTGCCGTTATCAAAGTAAGCAAGCAATATACCCAAGAGGAAATGTTTTTGGACACTGTTTTGACAGTTCTCAAAACTCCGATTATAAATATAATTTATCAGGTAAAGCTGAACATTATAGAAATGTTCTTGGTAGTGATCCGCATATTTTAAGTCTATCTACATTAGGAAAAAAAGTAATTGACGTACTATTATTTTTTTGGTTTTGTGCGCATTTAACTCTTCTACTTTTTATATTTTGTTTACCTCTTTTTTTATTTCTATTTGGAGATCCAGAAGAGGCAAAAGATGTATTAATTGTACTTTTATTTATATGGTGCGTATTCTCATGACTTTGATCACCGATTCTCATCAGCTTTGATCACTTGATTTATCATTTTGTAGAGCCGTTTTTAAATTAGCTTAACTGATCATCATCAGTCAATTTATTTAACTGTTTT
>NZ_JACJEW010000160.1:0-1658 GCF_014164315.1 Pseudoalteromonas sp. SG44-1 | reverse complement strand
GCGACGGCGAGATTATTTGGAAGGACTAGCCTATTTCGTACAGGTAGTAGTGCAAATCGATTGGAAAAATATGGATGTGAGTGATGTAATTGAAACTTAATAATTATTTTTGGGGATCCCTTAGGATGTAACCCCAACAGGTGCTCAAACGCCATAGTCAGTGAAGCAAACGCACCATACTGGAGAGAGATCTATTCAACCAACTTAGCTAACCTTAATAACCCTAGCTTTGCAGACAATAGAGAGCAAATCAAAGAAGTCATCAGTGAAGCTAAAGGCGTATTAACATTACTTGGTCATGGAGTGCCCAATGAGTAATCCGTTTGACACCAAAAATCAACGTGACTTTGATGAAAATACTGAAAAGCTAGTTGCCGCAATAGATAAAATAAATAATGCGCCTTCCCTATCAGCAACAATAGCTGAGCTTTCTAAATTAACAGGCCTTCACCGTAATGCTATAAGTAATAGAGTCTGGCCAAATCAAAAGCTTCAGCTTATAAAAGAAAAAAGAAAATCCCAACAACAGGCTGAAACCAAACCCACTGTAAATAAAAACCCTATAAAAATTTTGGAAGATAAATTAGATAATGCAAAAAATGAACTTGTGTATTGGTTTAATAAAAATCTAGATAATGAGAAGCAAATTAAGCAGCTAGAAATAAACTTAGAACGAATGTCATTAGCCCGTAATGACTATGAAACGATGTTAAAACAAGAACGTGATAAAACCACTGAGCTAACAAAACAGTTAAATATTATGCGTGACTTGTTATCATAGAGCTAATTAAAACTCCTACTAGCAAAAATCGACTATTAAATACGACATAGTATTGATATCTTAAGAAGTTTAGCAAAATAGAGAAGGATAAAAATATGATAGAAGTTGGCCAAAAAGCCCCTGAGTTTACGTTACAAGATCAAAACGATGAATCTGTATCACTTGCCTCTTTTAAGGGCAAGAAGGTATTAATTTATTTTTACCCAAGAGCATCTACTCCTGGCTGCACTGTTCAAGCATGTGCACTAAGAGACTCTAAAGCTGAGCTTGATGATTTAAATGTCGTTGTGCTGGGTATTAGTCCCGACACACCAAAGAAGCTAACTAATTTCACTAACAAGCAAGAACTTAATTTCACTTTACTTGCCGATGAAGATCATGCAGTTTGCGAAGCTTACGGTGTTTGGCAACTGAAGAAATTCATGGGCCGTGAAAATATGGGCGTAGTTCGTACTTCATTTCTAGTAAATGAGAATGGTGATATAGAGCATGTTTTCAATAAATTCAAAACTAAAGATCACCATGAAGTAGTTTTAAACTATTTGAACCAATAAATTTAAAAAAGCAATGTAGTGGGCTCAAATGGCTCACTACATTTCCTTTACCTGATTAGGTACAACTGAGTTTGACCCTTAAGGTAAAAGCCACCAAGGTTACTTCATTTAAATGCAACACTAAAGTTATCTTTCTTTGGGTATATTTGAATACGTCAGATTCAATTAACAGGACTCAATCAAATCTGACAGTCGCACATGTGCCAGAAGTGGTCATTTAGAAAGAATAGAAAAAGTAATATGTACAAGGTCAGGCTTGATCTGACAGTTACCCATCTTATTTATTATCGCAGAGATATTTATTCTGGAAAAATTCGAAAAAA
>NZ_JACJEW010000015.1:0-95135 GCF_014164315.1 Pseudoalteromonas sp. SG44-1 | reverse complement strand
AAAATAGGAACTAGGTTCTAGGGAAGTGACTAGCTGCTAAGTGAACTTACAGCCGGCAGCTCGTTACCCGTAGCCCGTGGCTTTCTGTTCTCGGTGGTGAAATTGGTTTGTCTATGGAAATGTAGAAACAATCGCGAGGTAAGCTCGCTGCTACTGGCGCAAAACAATGGAAGTGCTTTGCTGTTATTCTACTTGGAAATCTATTAGCATCTGACTACGCATTTATTTACAGGCCATTATGAATATAAACTATGAAAATAAACTCTTTTGGTGTCGTTAGTACCGCTATCCAGCGACCAAGTACGCATTTTGATGAGCGCCCACTAGGTGAGGAAATATCTTTATTAGTGATTCATAATATTTCCTTGCCAGCAGGGCAGTTTGCCACGCCGTTTGTGGATGATTTGTTTATGGGATGTATTGATTGCCAAGCACACCCTAGCTTTGCTGATTTAAAGGGGGTGAGAGTTTCAGCACATTGTTTTATCAAACGCAGCGGTGAAATAGTTCAGTATGTGCCTTTTAGTAAACGTGCTTGGCATGCTGGGCAGTCCGAGTTTTTAGGACGTAGTCAGTGTAATGATTTTAGTATTGGTATTGAGCTTGAAGGTACAGATACAACGGCGTATACCCAAAATCAATATAATGCATTACAATCCTTAACTAAGACATTGATATATAAATACCCAGCTATCACACGCGAGCGTGTTGTTGGCCATTGTCACATTGCACCAGGGCGAAAAACAGACCCTGGAGACAGTTTTGATTGGAATCATTATTTTGCTGCTATATTTTAACTAGCGCCCATTTGGAAAGAGAAAAGTATGATCTTAATTTCTATAATAATAGCTCTGATATTAGAGCGTTTAGGTGCCCGATCTGATTATTGGCAAATAAGCTATTACGCGCAAGGCTATTTAACACGTTCAAAAAAACAGCTTGGCGAGCAAGGTCTATTCAATTCGCCTGCGGGATTTATTATTTGGTTGTGTTTGCCGGTATTATTTGTGGCGGTTATTTTTACCTTGTCTGATTTTGTATTATGGCAGTTAGCTATTAATGTGGCTGTGCTGCTGGTTTGCTTTGGCTGTGCTAAACAACGTGCTTTATATAAGTCCTATTTAAATGCGCTAACCCGTGATGATCAGCAAGCGGCAACCTTATATGCACTGCAAATGGGGCAAAAGAAAACGGAAGAGCAAAAAGGCGGTGAAACCTTTGGACAAACGTTGGCTTGGGTAAACTTTCGTTTTTATTGTGCAGTTATTTTTTGGTTTGTAATATTAGGCGTACCTGGCGCGACCTTGTATGCATTAGTACGTACTTTTGCTGATTTAGTGCAGAACGACCATAAAGTTGTGTATGCCAAACGTTTTAAACTTATTCATTCATTATTATTTTGGCTTGATTGGTTACCAGCCAGAATCGCCAGCTTTGGTTATCTAGTAATAGGTAACTTTAATAAAGGCACCAGTTGCTGGCTGCATTATGCACTCGATTTTACAGTGAGTAACCGTAAAGTGGTTACTAATACCGCGCTTGCCGCAGAGCAAATAGAACAGCAACATTTTGGTTGCGCGTATGAAGCAACTTGTATGATGAAGCTTGTAAAACGAAATGTGTTGTTTTACTTGGTGTTGATTGCCTTGTTTACTTTATTTGGTGGTTTAGCGTAAATAAACAGATGCTAGGTTTTAGGGAAGTAATTGTCGCGAGGTAAACTCGCTGCTACCCGCGCAATTAAAATTTATTCACAAAGAGGTTAAGAGCCGCTGCGCTTTAGAGAAGTAATTATAAAAGTAGTGGCTAGGTGTTTGAGTCTATTCGCAGCTCGAAGCCCGTGGCGTTTTTTTCATTTGCGCTCATTCACTTCTCTTTGTGCAAAAGTCTTTTATTGATTTATTCACCACAGAGAGCACCGAGTTAATAGAGGAAAAACCTGTTAGTAATTAACTTTACTTTTGTATTCTCTGTGTAGCGCGTAGCGCCTCCTGCCCTCAGTGGTGAAATTGGCTGTCTATGTAAATGTAGAAACAGTCGCGAGGTAAACTCGCTGCTACCAATGCGTAGGCGCGGGTTTACCCCGCGCAGTTTAATTTATTATATAGTACACTTCGAGTTCAAAAAAACTCGCCCACTAGTTTTTGATTATCTGGTCAGACCATTGTGTTTTTCTATAAAATTCCTTCCTAAACACTGGCTTTATCTCATACTGTTTGATCTTTGTGCAAAATACGTTAGGGTGTTTTTTAAGGTGCGTCGCAGCGAAATTGACAGCAAACTTGCTTTTTGATAACGTATGGCTCAAATTTGGTATGACCAATTTACCTTTTGGTCTAGTCTCTGGGCACAAACTTGGATTTTTCAGGTTACATTTCCACTACAATGCGGACGTTGATTAATGTCTTTAAAGATTAAAGCAGCAAAACTATCGGATGTTATTTTACAGCAACTTGAGAACATGATTCTTGAGGGCTCATTAGCACCGGGTGAGAAACTGCCGCCAGAGCGTGAATTAGCCAAACAATTTGAAGTGTCTCGCCCTTCATTACGTGAAGCCATTCAAAAGCTAGAGGCAAAAGGCTTAGTAACGCGACGTCAAGGTGGCGGAACGTTTGTAAAAAATCAGCTAGAAGAAGGGCTCACTGATCCGTTATTTGACTTGATCAGTAAACATCCTGAATCACAGTTTGATTTATTAGAGTTTCGTCATGCTCTCGAAGGGATTGCAGCTTATTATGCTGCGCTTCGTGGTACTAGCACTGACTTTGCTAAAGTTAAGCAAAGCTTTGAATGCATTGCATTAGCTAATGATGATTTACTACAAAAAGCCAAAGCAATTAACGCGTTTCACTTTAGTGTGGCAGAAGCCTCGCATAATGTGGTGTTACTGCATTTAGTGCGCGGTATGCGGGCATTGCTTGAGCAAAATGTTTTACAAAATTTAACGGTATTGTTAGAGAAGCCGCATATTAGTTCGCGCTTAGCTGAGCACCGCCGTTTATTGATGGATGCAGTGATTGAAGGGAATCCAGAGCAGGCGCGACTTGCCAGTAATGCTCACTTAGCTTTCATTGAAGAAGCGTTATTGGAAGCAGGTAAAGAGCATTCACGAATTGAGCGTAGTTTAAGACGCACAAAGCAAAATTAAGTAACAAAAAACTAAGTTAAAGATAAATAATTTAAGCAAGTGCTGTATATGGCAACACGATTACCACAGTGCTAATTAAGAACATTCGTATTTTAAACATAAGGAAACCTCCATATGTCTGAAGTCAATAAAATTGACGTAGACGCGCTAGAAACACAAGAGTGGTTACAAGCTCTTGAATCAGTTGTGCGTGAAGAAGGTGTTGAACGTGCTCAGTTTTTACTTGAGCAAGTATTAGAGCAAGCCCGTTTAGACGGTGTTGATATGCCAACAGGTATCAACACAAACTACGTTAATACGATCCCGGTAGATCAAGAACCTGCTTACCCAGGGGACGTAAACCTTGAGCGCCGTATTCGTTCTATTATTCGTTGGAACGCAATCATGATTGTATTGCGTGCTTCGAAAAAAGACCTCGACCTAGGCGGCCATATGGCGTCTTACCAGTCATCAGCGGCGTTTTATGAAGTATGTTTTAACCATTTCTTCAAAGCCCCAAATGATGTAGACGGCGGTGACTTAGTTTATTATCAAGGTCATATTTCTCCGGGTATTTATGCACGTGCATTTGTTGAAGGTCGTTTATCTGCTGCGCAGCTTGATAACTTCCGTCAAGAAGTTGATGGCGAAGGTTTACCATCTTACCCACACCCTAAATTAATGCCTGAATTCTGGCAGTTCCCTACGGTATCTATGGGTCTTGGTCCTATCGCGTCTATTTACCAAGCGCGCTTCTTAAAGTACCTAGATGGTCGTGGCTTAAAAGACACTAAAAACCAACGTGTATACGCGTTTTTAGGCGATGGCGAAATGGATGAGCCAGAATCGCGTGGCGCTATTTCTTTTGCTGCTCGTGAAAAACTAGACAACCTTTGTTACTTAATTAACTGTAACTTACAGCGCCTAGATGGCCCAGTAATGGGTAATGGTAAAATCATTCAAGAGCTTGAAGGTCTATTCAAAGGCGCTGGCTGGAACGTGATCAAGCTAGTGTGGGGCAGCGGCTGGGATATCCTACTAGCTAAAGACACCACAGGTAAGTTATTGCAATTGATGAACGAAACAGTCGATGGCGATTACCAAACTTATAAAGCTAAAAATGGCGCGTACGTACGTGAGCATTTCTTTGGTCGTTACCCTGAAACAGCAGCACTTGTTGCTGATATGACAGATGACGAAATCTTCGCGCTTAAGCGTGGTGGTCATGAGCCATCAAAATTATTCGCTGCATTCAAAAAAGCAGAAGAGACCAAAGGTCGCCCAACAGTTATCCTAGCTAAAACTGTAAAAGGTTACGGCATGGGTGAAGCGGCTGAAGGTAAGAATATTGCTCACCAAGTGAAAAAAATGGACATGTCACACGTTGCCCATTTACGTTCACGTTTAGGTCTTGATGATTTAGTATCTGAACAGCAACTTGCAGAACTTCCTTATTTAACACTTGAAGAAGGTTCGGCTGAGCACAAGTACTTACATGCTCGCCGTGATGCACTTAAAGGTTATACGCCAAAACGTATTCCTAACTTTACTGAAAAGTTAGTACTGCCAGAAGTAGAAGCGTTCAAGCCACTACTTGAAGAGCAAAAGCGTGATATCTCTACCACTATGGGCTTTGTTCGTGCACTTAATATCTTATTGAAAGATAAAGGTATTGGTAAAAACATCGTACCAATTATTGCCGATGAAGCGCGTACCTTTGGTATGGAAGGTTTATTCCGTCAAATCGGTATTTATAACCCGCATGGCCAAAACTATACGCCGCAAGACCGTGATATCGTTTCTTACTACAAAGAAGCAACATCGGGTCAAGTATTGCAAGAAGGTATCAACGAGTTAGGTGCAATGTCATCGTGGGTTGCTGCGGCAACATCATACAGCACTAACGATTTACCAATGATCCCATTCTATATCTACTATTCAATGTTCGGTTTCCAACGTGTTGGCGACATGGCATGGATGGCGGGTGACCAACAAGCACGTGGTTTCTTATTAGGTGCTACTGCTGGTCGTACAACATTAAACGGTGAAGGTCTGCAGCACGAAGATGGTCACAGCCATATTCTTGCTAACACAGTACCTAACTGTATCTCTTACGATCCAACATACGCTTACGAAGTAGCGGTTATTGTTCAAGATGGTATTCGTCGTATGTACGGTGAAAGCCAAGAAAATATTTACTACTACCTAACGCTTATGAACGAAAACTATGCACAACCTGCGATGCCAGAAGGTGCTGAAGAGGGTATTCGTAAAGGTATCTACAAGCTAGAAAGCTACGCAGGCAAAAAAGCCAACGTACAGCTATTAAGCTCAGGTACTATCATGACTGAAGTGCGTAAAGCAGCCGCGATTTTAAGTGATGATTACGGTATTGCATCTGATGTGTATTCAGTAACGTCGTTTAACGAATTAACTCGTGAAGGGCAAGATGTTGAGCGTTTCAATATGCTTAACCCTGAAAGCGAACAGAAGACTGCCTACATCACCAGTGTATTAAATGACTCAGTGACTGTTGCCGCAACGGATTACATGAAAAACTACGCAGAACAAGCGCGTTCATTCATTCCAAGCAGCAACTACAAAGTATTAGGTACCGATGGTTACGGTCGTTCTGATAGCCGTGAAAACCTTCGTCGTCACTTTGAAGTTAACGCCAGCTACGTAGTAGTTGCGACGTTATCTGAACTTGCTAAACGTGGTGAAGTTGAGAAGTCAGTTGTGGTTGAAGCACTTAAAAAGTTCAACATCGACACTAACAAACTTAATCCACTGTACGCATAAGAGGTTTGCAATGAGTATTGAAATTAAAGTACCAGATATCGGTGGCGATGAAGTCGAAGTAACCGAAATTCTAGTGAGCGTTGGTGACAAAGTTGACGTTGACCAATCATTACTAACTGTTGAGGGTGATAAAGCCTCAATGGAAGTACCTGCGGCACAAGCCGGTACTGTAAAAGAAATCAAAGTAAACGTGGGCGACACGGTTACTACGGGTTCTTTAGTATTCTTGTTTGAAGGTGAAGAGCAAGCATCTAGCGAAGCGCCTGCAGAACCAGCAAAATCTGAAGATGCAGCACCTGCTGCGTCTTCAGGTTCAACAACTAAAGAAGTCACCGTACCAGATATCGGCGATGATGAAGTTGAAGTAACGGAAATCATGGTTGCTGTTGGCGACACTGTTGAAGAAGAACAATCTATCTTAAACGTTGAAGGCGACAAAGCGGCAATGGAAGTACCAGCGCCGTTTGCAGGTACTGTTAAAGAAATTAAAGTTGCCGCTGGCGATAAAGTAAAAACAGGCTCTTTAGTGTTTGTTTTTGAAGTGGCTGGTAGTGAGCCTGCAGCTGCGAAAGCAGAAACAGCGCCAGCTCAAGAGTCTGCGCCGGCACAAAGTTCAGCGCCAAGCAGTAAAGAAGTAAACGTGCCTGATATCGGCGGTGATGAGGTTGAAGTCACTGAAGTGATGGTTGCAGTAGGCGATAAGGTTACTGAAGATCAGTCAATCTTAAACGTTGAAGGCGACAAAGCGGCAATGGAAGTACCAGCACCATTTGCCGGTACTGTTAAAGAGATTAAAGTTGCTGCGGGCGATAAAGTATCGACCGGTTCACTTATCTTTGTATTTGAAGTGCAAGGCAGTGCACCTGCAGCTACCGCTGAAAAAACGGCTTCTGAATCTGCACCAGCAGCGAAAGCAGAATCAGCTCCAGCTCCACAAGCAGCGCCTGCAAAAGCGAGCAATGAAAGCTTTGAAAACAATAGTGCGTATGCTCATGCATCGCCAGTTGTTCGCCGCTTAGCACGTGAGTTTGGTATTAACCTTGCGAACGTAAAAGGCTCAGGTCGTAAAAATCGCGTTGTGAAAGAAGACGTGCAAGACTATGTGAAGAGCTTAGTTAAGCAAGTTGAGTCAGGCCAATTAGCAACAGCTTCTGGCAATGCTGGCGGTAGTGAGCTTGGTTTAATTCCATGGCCAAAAGTTGATTTTGCTAAATTTGGTGAAATCGAAGAGAAAAAACTATCTCGTATTCAAAAGCTATCGGGTAAAAATTTACACCGTAACTGGGTGCAAATCCCACATGTTACGCAGTTTGATGAAGCTGATATCACAACTCTTGAAGAGTTCCGTAAAGAGCAAAATGCCCTTAGCGAGAAGAAAAAGCTAGGTGTTAAAATCACCCCACTGGTATTTGTAATGAAAGCAGCAGCGAAAGCACTTGCTGAGTTCCCTACATTTAACTCATCACTATCTAACGACGGTGAAAGCTTAATTCTTAAGAAGTACATCAATATCGGTGTTGCAGTTGATACGCCAAACGGTTTGGTTGTGCCAGTATTTAAAGATGTTGATAAGAAAGGCATCATTGAATTATCGCGTGAATTAATGGAAGTATCTGTTAAAGCGCGTGACGGTAAACTTACCTCGTCTGATATGCAAGGTGGCTGTTTTACAATTTCAAGCCTTGGTGGTATTGGCGGTACAGCCTTTACGCCAATCGTAAATGCCCCAGAAGTTGCTATTTTAGGTGTCTCTAAATCAGAAATTAAACCTAAGTGGAATGGCAAAGAGTTTGAACCAAAACTAATGGTTCCACTTTCTATGTCTTACGACCATAGGGTGATTGACGGTGCACTAGCGGCACGCTTTACTGTAACTTTAGCAAGTTACATGAGCGATATTCGCCAATTAGTAATGTAAGCAATTGCTGCATGTAGCGAAATAAATAGAATCAAATCCCAGCCAGTTGTTTTTTGCTGGGATTTTTACCATTTGCAATGATACAATATTTGTATATTTTGCATAAATTTTTGATCTGCTCTCCCTTTCTGCCTTGCAGAAACATGGCAGTTAAACTTTAGGGCAGTGTCCCGTTCAAACAATTAAGGTAAAAGCATGAGCAACGAATTAAAAACTCAAGTTGTTGTACTAGGCGGTGGTCCTGGTGGTTATTCTGCGGCTTTCCGTGCTGCTGACTTGGGCTTAGAAGTAACAGTAGTAGAATCTCGCGACACATTAGGCGGTGTATGTCTTAATGTTGGTTGTATTCCTTCGAAAGCACTTTTACACGTAGCTAAAGTAATTGATGATGCAGCAGAAATGTCATCTCATGGTGTTACTTTTGGCGCACCACAAATTGATTTAGATAAAATTCGTTCGTGGAAAGAGTCAGTTGTTAGCCAACTTACTGGTGGCCTAGACGGCATGGCTAAAATGCGTAAAGTTAAAGTGGTTTACGGTTACGGTAAATTCACAGGTAGCAACACGCTTGATGTTGAAGGCGCTGACGGTAAAACAACAATTACTTTTGATAACGCTATCATTGCTGCTGGTTCTAAACCTGTAAACTTACCTTTCATTCCTGAAGATGACCGCGTAATTGATTCAACCGGTGCACTAGAGCTTAAAGACATCCCTGAAAAGCTATTAGTATTAGGTGGTGGTATTATCGGTCTTGAAATGGGTACTGTGTATCGCGCACTAGGTTCTGCAATCGACGTAGTTGAATTTGCTGACCAACTAGTACCAGCTGCTGATAAAGACATCATCAAGATTTACCAAAAATACGTAAGTGATAAATTTAACGTTATGCTATCAACTAAAGTTGTTGGCGTAGAAGCGAAAGATGATGGCTTATACGTTACATTTGAAGGTAAAAACGCACCAGCTGAACCAGTACGTTATGACAAAGTATTAGTTGCTGTTGGTCGTACACCAAACGGTAACTTATTAGATGCTGACAAAGCGGGTGTTAATGTTGATGAGCGTGGCTTCATTAATGTTGATAAGCAACTTAAAACTAACGTTGACCACATCTTCGCGATTGGTGACTTAGTTGGCCAACCTATGCTTGCGCACAAAGCGGTTCATGAAGGTCACGTTGCAGCTGAAGTTATCTCAGGTCAAAAACATTACTTTGATCCGAAATGTATTCCTTCAATTGCCTATACTGATCCAGAAATCGCTTGGGTTGGCGTAACTGAGAAAGAAGCAAAAGAGCAAGGCTTAAGCATTGAAACAGCTGTATTCCCATGGGCTGCATCAGGTCGTGCAATTGCATCTTCTCGTACTGAAGGTTCTACTAAACTGATCTTTGATAAAGAAAGTGGCCGTATTATCGGTGGTGCTATGATTGGTATTAACGCAGGTGAAATGCTGGGCGAAATCGGTCTAGGTATCGAAATGGGCGCTGACGGTGAAGATTTAGCATTAACTATTCATGCTCATCCAACATTGAACGAATCAATCGGTCTTGCAGCTGAAATATTTGAAGGTTCAATCACTGATTTACCAAACAAAAAAGCAGTTAAAAAGAAGAAGTAAGTTCTTTTAGTTAATTGTTTAAAAACCCAAGCCACGGCTTGGGTTTTTTGTTTTATAGGCGCGGGTGTGTAATACGTAATACCTTGTAGGCGCGGGTTTACCCCGCGCAATTAGATTAAAGTTCGTTTAGTGATTAATTCACCACCGAGAACACAGAGAAGAAATAAGTGATTTTTTAATTTGGTTTCTCTGTGTAGCGCGAAGCGCCTTTGTGCCCTCAGTGGTAAATAATGGGCTTTATCGCGAGGTAAACTCGCTGCTACCAATACGTAGGCGTGGGTTTACCCTGCGCAAATGTGTTATAATATCCGCCGAACAAATTTAGGTACTATTTTAGGTAATAAACCACGTGAATAAACGCTCTTCTAATTCAGTACTTACTTTGCGTGCCCAGCAAATTAGTGAATCTCGCCGTGAGTTTAATGCTCGTGGCGGTAAAATGGATCGCTGTGAGCGATGCTTAATCGCGAAACATTACTGTATTTGTGACGGTGTGGAGCAGGCTGATAGTCAGGCGGCGGTATGCTTACTTATGTATCACAACGAGAGTTTTAAACCCTCTAATACAGGGCGATTAATTGCTGAAATTATTCCTGATAATCATGCTTTTCGTTGGGACAGGACTGATCCTGACGATAAACTATTAGCCTTATTAAATGACCCGCAATATCAACCTATGGTGATCTTTCCTGCTACAGATGTTGAAGATACTGCACGCGTTATTACTGATGTACAACACCAGCCTAATAAACGTCCCTTGTTTATCTTTTTAGATGGCACATGGCGTGAAGCGAAAAAAATGATCCGCAAAAGCCCTTATCTCGATAATTTACCCGTGCTGTCGATCACCGCTGAAAAACTGTCTGACTATCGCTTACGGGTTGCCCCGCATGCTCACCAACTTGGCACTGCTGAAGTGGCCATTATGGTGTTAGCACTGGCAGGGGAGTCTGATGCAGCAACTAAGCTTGAACAGCATTTTATGAAGTTTCGCGACGCGTATTTGTTAGGAAAGCGCAATAAAGGCAGGCCGACGTAGGTTTTAGTTTATCCCGCGCAAATATATAATTTAGATGCTGGATAAAACTATGTTGCTTCTGTCGCGATGTAAAATCGCTGCTACGACTTTGTGATATCTCGTAGGCGCGGGTTTACCCCGCGCAAATGTGCGACAAAAAATTTAACAACATTCAAGCTATGAGCTATTTTTATACTTTACCTACAAGGATTGGTAGATGTATAAATCACAAAATCTAAGAAAAGGGCGGGTTTCTTTACCACATCACTTTTATGCTATTACCCTCGTTACACATAATCGCAGCAACTACTTTGTAAACTTGGATTTTAATCGTCACATTATAAAACAAATGCAATTATTAGAAGTACAAGAATACCTCAAATCTAATGCGTTTATTATTATGCCAAATCATATCCATTGGCAATTTCAGTTGCTCATTAACAGCCCCTTACCACAAATAATCCGTTGCTTTAAAGGACGAACTGCAGCCGCTTGCCGTGAATTCGGTATTTATAAATTATGGCAAAAAGGGTATTACGATCATTTAATTCGAGATGAAGATGATTTAGTTAAAAATGCGCGTTATATAATCGCGAATCCACTAAGAGCTGGTTTGGTTAAAAATGTTGCTGATTATCCATACTGGGATTGTGTTTATGTATGAGTCTAGCATTTTGGTGATGTAGGCGCGGGTTTACCCTGCGCAATTAGATTAAAGTTCGTTCAGTGATTAATTCACCACCGAGAACACAGAGAAGAAATAAGTGATTTTTTACTTTGGTTTCTCTGTGTAGCGCGAAGCGCCTTTGTGCCCTCAGTGGTAAATAATGGGCTTTATCGCGAGGTAAACTCGCTGCTACGAATGGGCAATATCTCGTAGGCGCGGGTTTACCCCGCGCAAATGCAAAATGTAAATACGGGATAAAATTCAGCCGTGGAACAACCCATGTCGCGATGTAAAATCGCTGCTACGAATGTGCAATATCTCGTAGGCGCGGGTTTACCCCGCGCAAATGAAAAATGTAAGAACGTTATAAAGCTCAGCTGCGGAACAACCCATGTCGCGATATGAAATCGCTGCTACGAATGGGCAATATCTCGTAGGCGCGGGTTTACCCCGCGCAATTAGATTAAAGTTCGTTCAGTGATTAATTCACCACCGAGAACACAGAGAAGAAATAAGTGATTTTTTACTTTGGTTTCTCTGTGTAGCGCGAAGCGCCTCTGTGCCCTCAGTGGTAAATAATGGGCTTTATCGCGAGGTAAACTCGCAGCTACCAATACGTAGGCGTGGGTGGTTTACCCCGCGTAAATGCAAAATGTAAATACGGGATAAAATTCAGCCGCGAAACAACTCCTGTCGCGATATAAAATCGCTGCTATAAATTTGTAATATCTTGTAGGCGCGGGTTTACCCCGCGCAAATGTAAAGTGTAAATACGGGATAAAATTCAGCCTCGAAACAACCTTTGTCGCGATGTAAAATCGCTGCAACGAATAGGCAATATCTTGTTGGCGTGGGTTTTCAGCGTAACATGTAATAAAAAAGCGCGCTGTAACTTAATACACCGCGCTTTTTTAAACTTAAAACTTACCGCTTATAACTTAAAGCTCAGCTCCCAAATCAATGTGATACCACAATTAAGCGAATGGCATCTAACTGCAACTGTGCTTTGCCGATATAACTTGTCAGCTCTGTGCGTTGCTTATCGTAGAAGGTAAGTTCTTCTTCACGGATATTAGGGTTGATCTGTTTCAGCGCCGCTAAACGCGCCTGCTCTTCACTGAGCGATTGTTGCATTTGCTCAAGCGCCGCAGTGCGAATGACTTCTAACTTAGTTTGCGCCATTTCTTGGGCGGTTTTAAGCATTGGGTGAATCGCACTTTGTAATGCGCCAGCTAGTTTACTGGCTGTTTGACGGCCTACCGCAGAAAGCTGCTGATTAAAGCCATCAAAGCCGACGTTATCAGCTAAGTTGTTGCTGGCTTTATCTAGCAAAATACGAATCGGCGTCGGCGGTAAAAAGCGGCCAACTTGCAGCGCTTTTGGTGCCATGGCTGCTGCTACGTAAATTAGCTCAACAAAAAAGGTACCTGGTGGTAATTTTTTGTTTTTAAGTAATGCGACTGACGCAGTACCAAAGTCATCATCACAGATCATGTCTAAGGTGCCTTGCACCATAGGGTGATCCCAGCTGATGAAATGCACATCTTCTTGTGCAAGTGCAGTGTCACGGTCAAATGTGACTGTCATGCCGTCGTCTTTTAAACTTGGGAATGACGGATTTAGCATATGCTCAGTTGGCTTTAAGATAATAGTATTTTCACCTTTGTCTTCTTGGCTAACGCCAAAGGTATCAAACACGTTGATCATATAACTTGGTAGTTCAAATTGGTTGTCTAGTTTTTCAATATCAACAACCAGCGAGTCTGCTGCACCTTGGCCCGATGAGTGTAACTCAAGCAAACGGTCACGGCCGCTTTCCATTTGCTTACGCAGCACTGCGTTTTGACCGGCTACTTGCTCTAGTAATGGCTCTAGCTCGTCTTCATCACAGTTATGGGCGGCAATAAACTCAAGTAGCTCATCTTTAAACTCTTTATACAAAAGTTGTCCGGTGCTTGAGGTGGTTTCAAAGGCATCTAAGCCTTCGTTATACCAACGCAGTAATACTTCTTGTGCGCTGCTTTCAAAGTACGGCACATGAATGTTGATATCTTGAGTTTGACCAATACGGTCGAGGCGACCAATACGCTGCTCAAGTAAGTCAGGGTTCAGTGGTAAATCAAATAACACTAAGTGATGAGCAAACTGGAAGTTACGACCCTCAGAGCCAATCTCAGAGCACAGCAATATTTGTGCGTTGTCGTACTCGTCAGCAAAAAACGCGGCGGCGCGGTCACGCTCAATAATTGTCATGCCTTCGTGGAACACAGAGGCTTTAATCGCTTCGCGTTCACGCAGGATTTGCTCAAGGCTGATTGCTGTTTCGGCTTTAGCACAAATAAGCAGGACTTTTTCGCGTTTAAGGGTTTTTAGGGTGTCGATCAACCATTCTACTCGAGGATCAAATTGTCCCCAGCTAGCGCTTTCGCCTTCAAACTCTTGGAATATTTTTTCAGGGAATAGGGCGCGTTGCGCGCTCAGCTCTGCATTTTTAATGCCGCTCATATTGCCCAATACTGAAATTGCCGTTTTATATTGTTTCGGCATCGCCATCGGGTAGGCGTGTAGTTTGCGACTAGGGTAGCCGTCAATGCCGCTACGGCTATTTCTAAATAAAATACGGCCTGTGCCATGGCGATCTAATAACATCGCCAAAATTTCTTTACGGGCAGCTGCGTCGCCATTTTGTGCTTGTTCAAGCACCGTTGTGATATCGGTTTCTTTTAATAGCTCAATTAGCGTGGCTTTGGCGCTGTCGTCTAGCGCTTGCTGTTGCAGTAACTGATTTGCAGCCTCTGCCACATGCTTATAGTTACTTTCTTCAGCAACAAAGGCATCGTAGTCATAAAAGCGATCAGGATCGAGTAACTGTAGGCGCGCAAAGTGGCTGCGGTGACCAAGTTGATCCGGTGTTGCCGTTAATAGTATTAGCCCTGGAATATCTTGGCTAAGCTCAGCCATACGTTGATATTCAGTGCTTGGTTTACCGTTGGTAATACTTAAATGATGCGCTTCATCAACAATCAGTAAATCCCAATCAGCCATTGTTGCTTGTTCAAACCAGCGTTTTTTCTTGGTTAAAAACTCAAGGCTAGTTAGTACTAACTGTTCAGTGTCGAATACATTTGGTGAGTCGGCAAAGGCTTCATCGCAACGCTCTTCATCAAAAATTGAA
This sequence comes from Pseudoalteromonas sp. SG44-1, assembly GCF_014164315.1. Classification (NCBI taxonomy): domain Bacteria; kingdom Pseudomonadati; phylum Pseudomonadota; class Gammaproteobacteria; order Alteromonadales; family Pseudoalteromonadaceae; genus Pseudoalteromonas; species Pseudoalteromonas sp. SG44-1. The sequence continues at coordinate 80,802 of NZ_JACJEW010000015.1, read as the reverse complement.
AAGTGTAAATTAAAGCGGCGCAGCATTTCAACTAACCACTGATGCTGTAAGTTCTCCGGCACTACGATGAGCACTCGGCTTGCGCGACCACTGATAATTTGTTGATGTAAAATCATCCCCGCTTCAATGGTTTTACCAAGGCCTACTTCATCAGACAATAACACTCGAGGAGCAAATCGTTTACCGACCTCTTGTGCAATATAAAGCTGATGCGGAATTAAGCTTGCGCGCTGGCCAATCAAACCCTTAATAGGTGATTGTTGGCGTTCAAACTGGTGTTGCCATGTTTGATAGCGCAATGTATAGCGATCAAAGCGGTCAACTTGGCCGGCAAATAAGCGATCTTGTGGTTTATTAAATTTGATGAAGTGATCTAAAAACGTTTCTTTTAATTGTGCTTTTTCACCGTTATCAATACGAGTGCCGTGATAACAAAGTAAATCACCGATAGGTTCAATTGACTCGACTTCAAGTTCCCATTCTTCAACGCTTTTGATCACATCACCAGGATTAAATGCCACGCGGGTAACCGGTGCTTCTAACATTGAGTAAACACGGTTTTCGCCACTGGCGGGAAATAAAATGCTGACCTGACGGCCCTCAAGGGCAACCACTGTGCCTAATCCTAAATCTGACTCTGTATCACTGATCCAACGCTGACCTAAGGAAAAATTCATGTATGTCTCGTCTATGAAGAAAAAGGCGGCTATGTTACCTGTTAGCTAACACCACTGCAAGGTGCGAACCAGCTGACTTTTAATTAATTTAATAACTGTGAATTATTCCTATTAAAGTTGCTGCAATAAGGATTAATTCAAAACAAAAAAAGGTTTGTCATAAAACAGACTTTTATGACATCTAAGCTAAACTTAGAATATACCAAGCAATTAAGTTTTTCAGGGTGAACATTCAACCCGTTTTACTTGATTAGTTGGGTATAGCATAAAAATCATAAAACGTAAGGAAAGTGCTATGGAAAAAGCTTCGAACCTTGATAGTAAAATGTATGTGCTAGATACCAATGTATTGCTTCACGAACCCCTCGCGTATTTATCATTCCAAGAACATGATGTTGTAATTCCCATGACAGTTTTAGAGGAACTGGATCATATAAAAGATCGTAAGCATGATGTCAGCCGTGATGCCCGTGTGGCCATTCGTGGTTTGGATGAAGTGCTCAAAGATGCCACACCAGAACAAATGCTCAAAGGCGTCGCTCTACCTAGTAATAAAAAGGCCAAAGCGTCTTCGGCTGGCACACTTATTATTGTTAATGATCATTTATTTGTCGATTCTATCTCAGGTTTACCTGGCAACGAAAATGACCACCGTATTATCAATTGTGCCGTGCACCTACAAAAACAACATCCTAATAGCAAAGTGGTGTTAGTTACCAAAGATATTAATATGCGTTTAAAGGCCAAAGGCGCAGGGCTTAAATTTGTTGAAGATTATCGTACTGATCAGCTGATTGATGATATTGCTTTGCTCTCCAGTGGTTATAAAAAAATTGCTGGCGATTTTTGGCAGCATGTGGGCGAATGTGAAACCGAGCAACATGGTCGTGATGCGTTTCATAAAGTGGCAAAAAGTTTGATCCCCGATGTATTTTGCAATGAATATTTACTTGATGACAGCGGTCAGTTTGCCGCACGAGTCAAATCTTATGATGAGCAGCATATTATGCTCAAAGATATCGGTGTTGAGCGATTAATGCATCAATCGGCATGGGGAGTAAAGCCAAAAAATATTTATCAAGGCATGGCAATGGATGCGTTACTCGATACCGGTATTGAATTAGTTATTTTAACAGGTCCTGCAGGATGCGGAAAAACATTACTAGCGCTTGCCTGTGCTTTGGAAATGGTGGTTGAAAAAGGTATTTACGATAAGGTAATTGTCACCCGAAATACTCCTGAAATTGCTGAGTCGATCGGTTTTTTACCAGGTACCGAAGAGGAAAAAATGGCACCATGGTTAGCTGCGATCACCGATACCTTAGAGGTATTACACAAAGGTGACGAAAACCCTATTTCAAGCCGTAACTATATTATGGAAAAGGCCAACATACAGTTTAAATCAGTTAACTTTATGCGTGGTCGCAGTATTCAAAATGCCGTGGTCATTTTAGATGAAAGCCAAAACCTTACCGCCTCACAGCTGAAAACTATTATTACCCGTTGTGGTGAAGGTACTAAGTTAATTTGCTCTGGTAACCTTGCGCAAATAGATAGTAACTACTTAACTCCAGTTACTTCTGGTTTAACTTATATTGTGGAGCGCTTCAAAGATTTTGAAGGCAGCGCCACGGTTAACTTAAATGGTGTGGTGAGAAGCCGTTTAGCATCGTTTGCGGAAGAAAATTTATAACTTGCGCAGTCCTACTTGGCTCGCTAATCTTGTTGACAAATTTAGCGCCAAGCATCGGATTGTAGATTGAATTTTCTACCTTTAAAACATTACTATCGTTCACTGGCTGTGGCACTTATTGTGCCGCTGCTGGTGGCTTTTCTATTATGTTTACACTTATATAATATTAAATTAGATCGCGCCGTTGCTAAACGCGAAGCTGATTTTGCTAATGTAGCGGCGCAAGTTGCGTTTTTAATGAATGCGACAGACGACTTGGTTAGTACTTTATTTGCCCAATATGAACAACCCATTTCTTATCGATTTGATCAACAATGGCTTGAAGATATTAATCAGCAAGACAGTTACTACTACCGGGAAATTCCCAATGGAGGTGGTGAAATTGTCGGCCAGGGTAAATTTTCTTCCTCCCCTAATGCAATTGCACAATGGCAACAAGTCATTGCGATGGGACCTGCCTTTAATACGACATTATCGTTAGTTCAATCTTTGGCTGCGGTCGCTTACGTTAACGAACAGGGTTTTGCTTATATCAAGCGTCGCCATGACTGCGATAGCTTAATGTTAACCCAATTACTTGATGGTCAACTTCGTCCTGTATTTTCAGGTGATTCACTAAGTTCTAGTGCCGTTATCAAAATTGCTGGTAAAAACTACTTATCAATAGGGCGTGCGCGTGAGCAGGGCAGTGAAGATTATATTATTTTGATTTATGACTTATCGGCAGTATCGCAATGGCTAAAAAAAATATCACCACGCAGTGGCGAATATATATTTTTAAATAGTGCACAGCACGTCATTATCAGCTCACTTTATGATATTGAAGAAGACACACCATTAGCGGAGTATTGGCCTTCAGCTAAAGCGCCATTAGCAGAATTAGATAATCAGGGTAATCTCACTCTTTTACAAGCGCAAAAGCAGCTACCAATTTATGCGGGTTATTTTGCATCGCATGATGAATTAGCCTCACCGATTGTAACTGATGTATTAATTGAACTTACTTTTTTGAGTATGTTTTTAGTGATTATGTTCAGTACCTTGTTATGGTTAAGCCAGCGTATTTTTGTGAAACCCACGACATATTTAATGGCGTATCTTGAACAAAATGAGGTGCACTATAAAGATTATTCAAATTACCATATACCAGCAAACTGGCAGCCGTGGTTTAGCCGAATCAAGTGGGTGCTTAACAAAAATCAGCAGTTGGTAAACTCATTGCAGCAGGCAAATAGTGAACTTGATGACCAAGTAAAAATAAAGACCCGTGAACTCGCGCGCAGTTATGAGGCTAAAGAACGCCATTTAGCATTATTGAATACTATGCTCAATAGTGTGCCAGATCTTATTTATTTTAAAAACATTGATGGCTCATTCTTAGGATGCAATCGTGCTTATGAACAATACATAGGTCTTGAGCAAGAGCAGTTAGTTGGCTTACAGTTATGTGATATTAGTGATGATAATGGTCAGATCAGCGAATTAGAGCAACAAGTTTTAACAACCAAAACTAAAGCTGAGCAACGTCTTGAAACCCAGCAGCAAACATTTCAATTAACCATCGCGCCATTTTATAACGATCAAAATCAGTTACTAGGTTCAATGGGGATTGGCCGGGATATAACTGCTCAACAACAAGCTCTTTTGGCATTAAAAGCGTCAGAGTCTAAGTTTCGCAGCGCCATAGAGTATGCTGCTAATGGAGTGATTTTACTTTCACTTGAACAGACCGTATTACAACTTAATCGAACTGCGCGAAAGATTTTTAAGATTGATAAAACTGAGCAGGATTTATTATTAGTGGATTTATTTCCACAGCAACAGTGGCAAGAAATAGCAACGCTTTTAGCTTTATTGCTGAGTGAGAAAAAGAAAGTTTACCACCTTACTTTAGGACAAGAAGAGCTAAATTGCTGGTGGCAGCTGAGCGTCTCTTTAGTATGGGATGAGCAACAAGCACCTTACTATTATGTTATTCATATTCAAGATGTCAGTGCATTGACTCAGGCCAAACAAGATGCCGAGCGGGCAACCGAGGCCAAAAGTCGGTTTATTGCTAACTTAAGCCATGAAATACGCACGCCACTGCATGCTGTGACAGGCCTTATTGATATGGTAACTCAGCAAGGCTTAACAGCGCAGCAGCAACAGCATGCAGTTCAAGCAAAAAATGCTGCGCAAAGTTTATTAACCATGCTTAATCGAATGCTTGATTTTGCGCGAATCGAAAATAACCAAGTGCAATTAGACTTAGTTGATTTTGCTGTAGTTGCACTTGTTGACAGCTGCGAGAGTGTATTAATAGGGCTCTGCCAGCAAAAAGATTTGGCTTTTAATATCGATATTGATCCGCTAATTGCTCCGCAGTTAGTCGGCGATTACATTCGCTTACAGCAAGTGCTCGGTAATTTACTCACCAATGCCGTGAAATTTACTGAACATGGCAGTATCACTTTGAAAATAACAGCCGTTGAATTGACGCCAACAAAACAAACCCTGTGTTTTAAAGTGATTGACACCGGGATCGGTATTGATAAAGCTGATCAGAGTCGATTATTTGACGCATTTACGCAAGGCGACGAATCACTCACTCGCACCCATCAAGGTGTTGGTCTAGGGCTCGCTATAGTCAAACACGAATTGGCATTAATGGGAGCTGAAATTAAAGTTGTCAGTAATAAAGGCCAAGGTAGTCAGTTTTTCTTTACTATAACCTTTAATGTTGCCGCTCAAATCGACCCTATCGACTGGCACAATACTTTACTGATTCATTCTGAGCGGGGAATTAATTTACCTGCCGCATTAGCGCCATTAAAACCGCTAGAATTTTCTGAGTTAGCTGAATTAACAGACCACGCTGTATTAGCAGATTATCAGCGGATCATCATTAATGACGTTGATCTACCGAGAGTTATAACGCGAGACAATATAAAAACAGCATTGATGAGTAATAACACGCAGCTTTATGTTGTTAAAAATGATCCAAATACTCCGCTGCCAACTCTTAAAGGTATGCAAATGTGCAGTGTGAAAAATTCTGCATTAGTGCAACGAATACAGCAAGTTGAGCCGGTATCTAAACGCCCTGATGTAAATCTGACAGCGGCAGAGAGTAAACTCAACGTTGCGGGCTTACTAGTGTTAGTTATTGATGATAATCAGCTTAATTTAGATATTGTTAGTAATATCTTAAGCAAAGCACATATTAATGTAATGACGGCAAATTCGGCGATGGCAGGGATAGATTTGGTTGCACAAGTCATGCCTGATCTGATCTTAATGGATATTCAAATGCCAGAAGTCGATGGGTTGCAAGCAACCGCTTTATTGCGACAACGTTATGATCAACAGCAATTACCTATTTTTGCGCTAACTGCGCATTGTGAAGCAGCTGACGAGCAACGCTCACTTGCAGTGGGTATGAATAAACATTTAACAAAACCAGTAGTTGCAGCGACGTTATTAGCGGCGATAAATGAGCTGAGAATTACCGGCGCTGTTTTTTATAATCATTCTTTTGCATTAGAACAATTCTCGGGCCATAATGATTTACTACAGGTAATGTTGGGTAAACTTGCTAAGTTGTGTGTAAGCCATCTGCAGCAATTAAAAGTGCCGATGCAAACAAAAGCGTTGGAACGATTAGTGCATAGTATTAAAGGTGTGTCAGGAAACCTTGGCTTTAATCGCCTAAGTGCTACCGCTCAGCAATTAGAAAGTAGACTACGTAAGACACCAGACGTAGGGCAAATATCCCTGAGTCAGTTAGAGTTCGAATTAGTACAAGTAAATAGATACATTCAAATACAAGGCTCAGTAAATGTTGAAGAAAGCCAAAATACTGATCGTTGATGACGACCCATTAAATCGATTAGTGTTGGAAAAAACATTAGCGAATGATCACGAAATATTTTTAGTTGAAAGTGGTGAAAAAGCCCTTACATTTGTTAAATCAACGGCGGTTGACTTAATTATCCTCGATATAGTAATGCCCGGCATTAATGGCTATGAGGTGTTAATTCAGTTAAAAGAAAATTCAACTACGCACGCTATTCCAGTCATCTTTATTTCAGCTAATACAAGCCATGATGATGAAGCGAAAGGGTTTGAATTAGGCGCAATGGACTATATTGCTAAGCCATTTAGTCCCGCAATAGTACGTGCACGAGTGCGTAATCAATTATTGATCAAGCAAAAAAATGATTTGTTAGAAATGCTCGCCTCAATTGATGGGCTGACAGAAATACCTAATCGGCGTTATTTAGATGAAAGCTTATCGCGAGAATGGCGTCGCAGCCGTCGAGCTGGTACACCGTTATCGGTGCTATTAATAGATATAGACCACTTTAAGCGTTATAACGATTGTTATGGCCACCGTGCCGGGGATGACTGCCTTAAACGTGTGGCACATGCATTAGTTGCAGCGTGTGAGCGAGGTACTGACTTTGTTGCGCGCTACGGCGGTGAAGAATTTGCTGCAGTATTACCCGACACCAACCAGTACGAGGCATTGGAATTTGCTAATAAACTCAGAGATGCTGTTAATGCGCTTGCTATCCCGCATAAAGCATCACTCAATGCCGCTCACATTACGATAAGTATTGGGGTTGCTACAACTGAGTTTGGTCAAGTTTATGCTGAGCATATATTACTTGAAGAAGCCGATTTAGGTTTATATCAAGCTAAAGATAGTGGCCGCGATAAAATTATCGCTCGAGTTATTGACGCAAGTTAGTAAAGTCAGTTATTACAGCAAATAAAGAGTGAATATGCTCCACTCTTTACTGCTTTAGTTTTGTGTCTAAATGGCGCTAAGTGAATTATAAATACTATCACCCACACCAATCAGTTTCTCGTTTTTAAAGACCAGTGGAGTACATTCATCTTTTGTCATTTTTCCGTCAGAGTGAATACTATGGGTGGCATAAAATAGTACTTGGTATACATCACCGTCTTTTTTTAATAATTCTGTAAAGTCGGGAGTTTTTAATTTATTTAATACATTTTGATAGCTGGTATCTAAAGTGAGCCCCGAGATGCTTTCACGATTAAATTGATGATGTTCTTCCCAGCTTGAACTATTACCAGCCCAATGCGTTTCTGCTTCACCATCGGATACTGCAATTACACAACCAGTAAGAAGAGGGGCTGTAAGCGCGGCAATTAAAAGTACTTTTTTCATTATTTTATCCTGATACTAAATATTGATTTTAATTTGTCTATTAGTTAGCAAAGAACTGGCCAATATTTTATATTATTTAAAATCAATATATTAGGTTTTTTTGTAAGGCGGTAAATTACATTTAACCACCTTGTATAGCGTAACTAACTAAAAGTTAGTTGATTAGACCAGTCTATTTAAGCTTTCACCTTGGCTAAATGCGCTAATATTTAAGCTGACTTGCTTTACTAAGCGAATGATTGACTCTTCACTGGCCCATGCAATATGTGGAGTCAGAATTAAATTATCACCACGATAAGCGGCCAATGGATTATCCTTCGCAGCTGGTTCTTTACTTAATACGTCAAATCCCGCTCCTGCAATTTGGTTATTGCTCAGTGCGTTGGCTAAATCAGCTTCATTAACGATACCACCGCGCGCGGTGTTAATTAAAATGGCATTGGGTTTCATCATAGCAAGTTCAGCAGCACCAATCAGATCACGACTTTCATCGGTTAAAGGGCAGTGTACACTAATAATATCAGCTGTTTTTATTGCTTGGTAAAATTCTGTTCGGCCCTCTCTAGTTACTTGGTTTTTACGCTCACTGATAACTACATTGGCACCAAAAGCACGTGCAACATCCGCAACAGCTTTACCAAGCGAACCATAACCGATAATTGCCAGAGTTTTACCTCCAATATCATTAAAACGGTAATCAAGGCGGCAGAACATCTCACTTTGTTGCCATAACCCTTGTTGGCAATCAGCAATGTAGCGGTGAGTATTACCCAGTAAATTTGTGATCAGTGCAAAGGTATGTTGTACAACCGAAGGTGTTGAATACCCGGCCACATTGGTAACGGCAATGCCAAACTCTTTAGCGGCGACTAAATCAACATTGTTAGTGCCAGTTGCGGCTACACATATGAGCTTTAATTCAGGAAGTTTTGCCAGTGTTTCGCGATTAAGTACCACTTTATTGGTGATCAATACATCAGCGCCTGCACTGTGCGCTAATACTTGTGCTGGACTGGTTAGTGAATAACTAGTGAAATTGCCAAGTGTTTGAAAAGGCTCAAGTGATGTGCCTGCTAATGTGGCAGTATCGAGAAGGGTAATATTCATGCGCTTTCCTTATTAAATAAAATAATTTTAATGCTTGACCTTGGTGTGTACTCTAAGGTTTATACTTGGCATCAGTTGATAATACACTCATTGGAGACACAGATGAAAATAGGTGAATTTGCTAATCAGTTAGGTGTCTCTACAGATACCCTAAGATACTATGAAAAACATAATTTGTTAACGCCATCAAGTCGAACCGGGGCCGGTTATCGCGATTATGGTGAAGCTGCATTAAAGCAAATGAAGTTTATTTTACGTGCTAAAAATGTTGGCTTTAGCTTGGCAGAGATCAAGGAGTTGCTGCAAATTAAATTTAAAAAACATCAGCATTCTTGCCATGAAGTTAAAAACCTAACAATACAAAAGCGTGACTTAGTCGCAGAGCGCATTGCTGAATTAACACGTTTTCATCAATCATTATCCGTGTTAGCTGATAAGTGCTGTGGCGGACAAGAGCCCGCAGATAACTGTTCAATATTAACCACTTTGGAGGACATCGATGGACTTACTCAATAATTTTTGGCAGTTATTTTTATTATCTGCCCCTTGGTTAATGCTTGGTTTACTCATTGCCGGGTTATTAAATGTGTATTTACCGGCAAATTTTTTAAATAAACATTTAGGTAAAGAAGGTTTTTGGACCACTGTTAAAGCTGCTTTAATTGGTGCGCCAATGCCGTTGTGTTCGTGCGGTGTAATACCCGCTGCAATTGGTTTAAGACGTGCAGGCGCTTCAAAAAGTGCTACCACTGCGTTTTTAGTATCGACGCCAGAAACTGGGGTTGATTCGGTGTCGGTATCGTATGTGCTACTCGGTCCTTTTATGGCAATAATTCGTCCAATAGCGGCGATTTGTAGTGCTATTGTCGCAGGTGTCTTAGTGGGGCGTGATGCTGAAAAAACGCAAACTACAGATCACTCTAGTGAAGTTAATAATGAGCAAAAGCGAGCAGCTACAACAAGTTGTTGTTCAACAAAATCAGCAGTGGCTGAAGAGAAGGCAAGTTGCTGCTCAACAAAATCAGCAGTGGTCGAAGAGAAGGCAAGTTGCTGCTCAACGAAATTAGCAGCGGCTGAAGAGAAGGCAAGTTGTTGCTCAACGAAACCAGCAGCGGTCGAAGAGAAGACTAGCTGTTGCGATTCATCAAGCGCAGTACCAGCCAGCCAATGGCAAAAGATGAAACAGGCTGTGAGTTTTAGCTGTAATAAATTACTATCAGACACTATGAAATGGTTAATGATTGGTTTGTTCTTTGCAGCCTTAGTGCAAACTTATGTGCCAGAGTCATTTTTAAGCCAATGGGGCAGTGGTATTTTGGCTATGCTGGTGGTGATCGTGATTAGTATTCCCATGTATATCTGCGCGACCGCATCAACGCCGATTGCAGCTGGTTTGTTATTAAGTGGCGTAGCACCTGGCGCTGTTTTAGTCTTTATGTTGGCAGGTCCTGCCACTAATGTCGCGACGCTTGGCGTGGTTGCCAATGAGCTTGGTAAACGTGCAGTGGTTGCTTATTTAGTTGGTGTAATAGGCGTTGCTTTAATATTTGGCTTTTTAACCGATTATTTAGTGGCAGAATTTGGCTTTGTTGTTACACCATTATTAGGTGAAGAACATCAAGTGCTACCACATTGGCTAACCCTTCTCTGTGGTACTATTTTAGCGCTGTTAATGGTGCGTTTAGTTCTTAAAGGAGCGCTTAGTAAATACCGTAGTACTGGTAAGAGCATTGCATAATTGAATGTTATTAAATAGATTTTTAGCGGTTATAAAATATAAACAATGGACCAAATTAATGACTTAGTTCGCATTTTAGGTTGTCTGAGTTATAATCGCCCATAGAATATAAACGGTGCGCATGAGCGCACCGTTTTTTTAACTTTAAAGATGCAGTAATGAGTGAGCCAGTGGACAAGTACGCAGATATAAGACCTTACAATGATGATGAAGTAGCCGCTTCGGTTGCACGTTTGATTGATGATAATGCGTTTATTGATGTAGTTGCAAAATATAACTTACCGCGTTTTTTATCAGCTGTACCTTTGCTGTCTAGAGCATTGGTAAAGTATCAGTTACGTAAAAAGTGGGGCGCTATCAACAGTGTTGAGCAAGTTCAACAAATCGTTGCTAAGTATTTAGCACAGCTGGTAAAACGCACCACAACTGAGGTGACTTTTTCTGGTTTGGATCAACTTGATCCAAAGCAAGCGTATTTGTTTATCTCAAATCATCGCGATATCGTACTTGATCCTGCGTTAATTAATTGGGGCTTATTCAGCTATAAAATGAAGACGGTCCGTATCGCCATTGGCGATAATTTACTGCAAATTCCTTATATCACCGAACTGATGCGTTTAAATAAAAGCTTTATTGTTAAGCGCTCAGTTAAAGCGCCAAAAGAAATGCTCAGAGCACTATCGCAGTTGTCGGCTTATATTTATGATTCGCTTGCTGGCGGTGATTCAATTTGGATTGCACAAAAAGAAGGTCGTGCTAAAGATGGCTTTGATCAAACAGATCCTGCGCTACTTAAAATGTTGCAGCTTAATGGTCGTAAGCAAAAGAAAGAGTTTGCTGAATATGTACGCGAGCTAAAAATTGTACCAGTATCAATTTCATATCAATATGAACCTTGCGCAACAGCCAAAGCCAAAGAGCTTTATCATAAGCAACATCATGGTAAATATGTTAAGTCAGCGGGTGAAGATATTGCCAGTATTGTTGAAGGTTTTAGTACCGCCAAAGGGCATGTTCATTTAGCATTTGGGCAACCAATTGAAGAAGGGTGTGAATCACCAGAGCAGCTGGCAAAAACCATTGATCAGCAAATTATTGATTCGTTTTTTTTACATCCCGGGAACTACATTGCGGGCGGTTGTAAACAAGCGGTGATTGATAAAGCCGACGCTCAGGCATTTGAGATGCGTCTGGCGCGTGTGCCAGATGAGCTAAAACCACTGGTGTTAGCAATGTACGCTAAGCCATTTCATCGTAAAGTTGAGTTTAAAAGTAGCGAAAGCGGCCAATAACCAATGTAAAATATTTTTAAAAAACCGTAATTAAGTTACGGTTTTTTTTCGTTTAAAAAACGGGCTATACTAAAGTTGTGTATATTGACTGATGTTTGCTATGCAACAAATTGAAATTTTTGAAATTCCAAGTCCTTGCAAAGACATTTGCGAGGTAAATAACCGAGGCTATTGTAAAGGCTGCTACCGAAGTCGGGAGGAGCGCTTTGGTTGGAATTCATTTTCAAACGTAGAAAAAAAGCAAGTCATCAGTTTGTGTCAACAACGTTATAAGCGTTACTTGCAAAAACGCCAAGCACTTGGCGCTAAGCCAGCAGTACCTGAGCAGGGGGATTTTGGTTTTTAATCAAGATGATGTTTAGCCCTGAGTAAACGAATTGTGCCATTTTCATTGAGTTTATGCAGTTGCTCTTCAAGCTTAGGTATTAACGCGCTATGGCGTGAATGCAAAAAGTGAAAGCTTTTTATCGGTGCCAGTACTTCAGTTTGAAATTGCTTAATATTAAACTGAGGGTGTTTAGTCGATAATAAAAAGTCGAGTAAAATTACACCTTGTACTTTACCTTGAGTGAGTAAATTAAGTTGAGCAGTGACGCTTTTCACCTTAATAATGTCACCAATAAAAGGGTGTTCGTTAAGGTAACTCTGCGCTGCAGGATAACCAACTTGAATGGCGATATTGTCTAGCTGCTCAAATGTACATTGCTGGCAGTTTTTTAATAGCACAAGGTTAAACTCAAATAGCGCAAAGTTAACCGGATGCAAGTTTTGATATTGTTGACTGATACTGGCCACTCGCCCTAATTGGCCATCAAGCGTGCCATTGTTTGCTGCAGATAAAGCGCTTTGGTGATTAAAGTCAATAATATGTACATCATAGCCAAGTTCCTTATATGCAAGGGTCATCAGCTCAATAACATAGCGAGCCTGTGGGGTATCGGCTGGGCGATTAAACAGCATATGTTGTGTGTTTGCTATAGTGCTCAGTGGCGTTAGTAAATAACAGAGCACTATGAGAGAAAAAAAGCACTTAATCACAGCGTTTCCATATTAGGACTAAAAACGCCACCAATCTACGTTTAAAAGCTAAAAAGCGCAAGTTTAGCCGTGACTCTTTTAGGCAAATGTTTGTTATACTCTGGGCATTAATATGATTAGTAATAACTGGTAATTTATGTCGTTTAACTTATGCTTACTACCTCGTGAACAAAAATATCAAATTCAATTGGATTACGAGGCATCGTTTTGGGCTTATCAAATAAAGCGTGGTAAGAGTACTCGTGAGCAAATATACAATACAATTCATAGTCGCCCAGTGGCAGAGCAGATGTTTTTGAAGCAGCAATTTGAACAATATTTAGCGACGATGCAAAGTTAATGACGGCATTGCGTTTTGAATGCCTAGAGCCAATTAAAACCCCCTTAGTGAATAAGTTTTACAGCCAATATAAAGCCCGAGGTCGGGCAACCAGACAAGATCAAGTGTGGGTTGTTTATCATGACTTAGTTATTGTCGCGGCATGCAGAATTCAAAATCGCAGTGATTATTTGTTTTTGTCTACCTTGCTGGTTGCACCTGCTTGGCGTGGTCAAGGACTTGCCAAACAGCTACTAATACATACCTTATCTAACCAAAACTCACTCGTTTATACATTTGCTTATACGCATTTAGCTTATTTTTATCAATCAATTGGGTTTAACTTTGTGTTAACATTGCCGTCACCTTTGGATACACTCTTTACTGTCTATCAGCAACGAAATATCGTAGCTATGCAGTGCTAGTTAAAATAATTAGTTAAAACAACTACGTGGAAATTTAAATGGGTCAATGGTTTAAGGCTAGTATATTCTTTTTGTTAGCCGCCTCAGTTGTTGCTAGCCAAGTTGCTATGGCGCAGGTAAAACGTTTATCGCCAAGTGAAGGTTTATCACAAAGCTATGTCAGTACCATGTTGATAGATAAAAGCGGCTATCTTTGGTTAGCGACGGAAGGGGGCTTAAATCGTTACGATGGCTATCAGGTTGTACATATTGCAGGGCCTAATGGTGAACTAGATGAAGCAATTATTGACCTTATATATCAAGACCCTGATGGTTATATTTGGATTGCTTCGTTAGTTGCAGGGCTATTTCGCTATGATCCAAGTACCGATAGTTACCAACAATTTTTATCAAAACCTACCACTGAAGAGCAAGTTTTAAGTCAGTCCGTATTTAGTATGGTTGCCACCGATAATAAGTCATTATGGATTGGTCGCGGTTGGGATTTTGCTCGCCTTGATTTAGCGACGGGCCAAATTGAGACTATTTTTGAATTACCAGAGCGCACTCGTAATACCGTGATCCGCGATTTATTACATTACAAAGGTTATATCTTTATTGCCGCCAGTACTGGCGCATATGTCTATCATATAGCAACTGGGCAATACCGAAAATTAGAGCATTTAAGCACTGAGCCAGACCATGTATATCAAAATTATATAAAGTCGTTTGCAATAGGCGAAAATGAGCAACTGTTAGTGGGGGCCGTACGTGGTTTATATCAAGTTGATATTAGTGATTTACCGAGTATGTTTGAGCGCCCAGATGTGCCTTTTAAAAATAAAACCATATTGAATGATCTTAATATTTGGAAAATAATAAATGACCATGGGGTGCTTGATTTAGGCACCGATAAAGGTTTATTTAGTCTCGATTTGAATACCGGTGAGCTGACTAAAAATAATAGAGTAAAAGAAAGTAAATACTCACTAGCAGATCCAAGTTTTATCGATATTGTCAAAGATAGTAACGGCGCTATGTGGACAGCTACTAAAAGTGATGGGGCATTTTATTTACCTTATGATAATTATCATTTTGAAAATGTTAATGCCAGCATGCTCTCCGGTGATGGTTTATCGCACCCTTCTATTTGGGGCATAACCGAGTATGAAGATAAACTCTGGCTAGCAACTCATAATGGTTTAACTGCGGTTGATTTAAAAACTAATCAAGGACAAGTGTTTTTAAAAGATTATCAAGCTGATTTATTTACCACTGAATTTAATATCTACGCTATTTCTCCTTATAAAGATAAATTGTGGCTGCGTACTAATCGCGGGATTTTTAGTTTTGATCCGCATAGCTATGAAATTTTTCCAGCGACAACAGCCGACCCAAGCCAGCAACACCTGATCACAGGGTGGGTACATGGCTCGGTATTGATGCCAAATGGTGAATTATTTTATGTTCATTCTGATCATGGCATGTTTGTTTATAATATCGACAGCCAAAAGATCACTCCTTTAGGTGGTGAATTTGAAAAATTTGAACCGTTTTTAGCTTATGGTTTCTTACCGCCTTTATCTACCAAATCTGACTCCCCGTTATTTTATAATGCAGGGGTGCTTTATCAGGTTGATCCAAACTCATTTGCTTTAACAAAAATCTATACAGTGCCACAGCAACATGAAAATGTAGCCGTTAATGTAATGTCTTATATTGTTGATAATAATAATGTGCTGTGGATCACGTTATCGAATTTTGGCTTAATTGGTCTTGATGCATCGAATTACAAGCTGTTGTATACCATAGATTTAGATAAAAATAAGCTCGGCACCTTATTGTACGATATGGTGTTAGATGATGCTGGAATGATCTGGATGAGTAGTCATAAAGGAATATGGCGATTAAATCCAGAAAATAAACACTTTCAGCAATTTACAACTTCAGAAGGACTGGTCTCTACCGAGTTTAATAGTGGTGCATTTACGCGTTTAAAAACTGGCCAAATAGTCTATGGTACGTTAAAAGGGTTTAGTTATTTTTACCCAAATGATAATCACCCTAGGCATGGTTTAATTGATCACGTAAATATAACCAGCATTGATTTGATGTCTCGTGAATTATCTACGGATCTTAAGCAACCTATAAAAACAATCACCTTAGAGCACGACGATATCGGTCTCGAAGTGGCTTTTTCGGCAATGGCATTTAATTATCAGGAACGTATTATTTATGAGTATCAGCTCTCTGATGGGCAAAAATCGTATACCCGTAATAATAACCGAGTGCTATTTCCAAAACTTAATCCCGGCAAATACCAACTAAAAATTTGGGCTAAAGATCCGCTTACTGGCGACTACACACAACCGGCAGTGCTGGATATTGTGGTTAAATACCCGCTATGGCGCGCACCTCAGTTTATAGTGCTTTACGCACTGGTATTTTTTGGATTAGTAGCAGCTTGGATAATGCGTCGTAATCGAATCCAGCAATTATTATTAGCAGCTCACAGAGAAAGCCAAGAAAGTGAAGCGCGCTTAAAGTTAGCATTGGAGGGCAGTCGTTCAGGGGTGTGGGATTGGCAATCTGCAAGTCCAATAATTTATCAACCACGGCTTAAAAATGAGTTAGGTTATGATGTTGAATCGGTTAATTTAGATGATTATTTAGCAAAAATTCATCCTAAAGATAAACAAAATTTTCGCATTGAGTGGTTAGAATTTTTATCCACCGAAAAAGGCTATTTTAACTGCACCTATCGTTTACGCCATAAATTAGGCTATTGGCGCTGGTATAAAGACTTTGGCAAAGTGGTTGCCTGGCAAGGAAGTACACCCGAGAAAGTGGCTGGAACTTACACTAATATGACTCGTGAATTAGTGTTTGAAGAACATGCCCGTTTATTTGGCGCAGCATTTGAGCAAACCCGCGATTGGGTCTTTATTCTAGATAAAAGTTTACGTATTTTAGCTACCAACAAAGCACTGCAGAGCGCATTTAACTTTCCTGTTGATTATCGTTCTAGCTGCTCATTACACTTAGGATTAAGTCGTGCTGTAAGAGTTAACTATTTACGTGTAATGAAAGAGTTGCAAGCTGGCGAGCACTTTTCTGCAGAAGATACTGTTTGCTTGGCGAATGGCGAGCAGCGTCATGTGCTTATTAAAATTAGTGCGGTTGCTGATACGGAGCAACGCTTAGAAAGCTATGTGGTTATTCTGACTGATATTAATGCCCAAAAGTTAGCTGAGAATGAATTATTCTTATTAGCAAATTACGACAGTTTAACGGGGTTACCAAATCGTACTTTATTTAATGATCGAGTTGAACATGCACTTGAACAGGCTAAAGGCCAAAACCTAAAAGTTGCGTTACTCAATATTAATATCAAACGCTTTAAGTATTTTAATGACTCACTAGGGCATGAAGCTGCCGATGAGATAATAAAGGCGGTGGCACTGCGGATCAAATCGCGTGTACAGGCGAAAGACAGTGTAGCCCGCTTTAGTGGTGATGAGTTTATGCTGTTAGTCGAGGGTATTCAACAAATCGAAGAAGTTGTTTTACTGTGCGTTAAGTTGATGGCTAGCTTGAATGACAACATCATTATTAACAATCAAGCGATTAGTGTCAGTTTAAGTATTGGCGTGGCGATTTCGCCTGATGATGCACTCTGTGCGAAAAGTTTAATTAAAGCGGCTGATATTGCACTGTATCATTCGAAAAAGAGCTTGGAAGGTTGTTATCAATTTTACAAACAAGAAATGAATCAGCATGTACAACGCTCATTGCATTTAGAATCACAATTAACTCAAGCCTATCAAAATCATGCGTTTTGTAATCATTACCAAGTGATTGTTAATGCTAAAACTCATCAGGCCGAAGGGCTGGAAGTATTGCTGCGCTGGCCAGAAAATAACAGCTATGAAACACAAGAGTTTGCGCTTGCTGCTGAGAGTATTGGTTTGATCACAAAAATTATGTTGCAAACCCTAGCTAGAGCGTTGATTGAACTTAAACAATGGCAGTTACAAAAGCCTGACTTGTATGTGTCTATTAACCTGTCTGCACTGGATTTTGAGTATAAAAATTTAGTCGATGAAATTCGCAGTGCGCTAATTAATGCTGATGTATCAGCCAGCTCTGTGGTGTTTGAAATTACAGAATCAGTGCTGATGCATGATTCACCGCAAGCGTTAAATAGCATGTCAAAGTTGAAGCAACTAGGTTGTCGCTTATATATGGATGACTTTGGTACAGGTTATGCTTCACTCACTTATTTAAAGCGCTTTCCGATCGATGTACTGAAAATTGATCGCAGTTTTGTAACTGATATTGGTATAGATAGTGACGATGAAGCGATTATTCAGTCAACGCTTGCATTGGCGAAAAGCTTAGGTAAAGAATGCGTCGCAGAAGGCGTTGAAACTAAGCAGCAGCTTACCTTTTTGCGCAACTTAGGCTGTAATTTATTTCAGGGCTATTTATTCAGTAAACCAATCCCAGGTGATGATGTAAGCGCATTATTAAATAAAGACTGGCAGTCGTTGTTGAATGAAGACTAGTCTTGGCGTTCACCGCAGTGACGGCAATAAAGGTTTTTAGTGCGTGCACTAAGTTGAGACTTAATTGCTTTGTTTGCTTCTTGCTTACTTAAACCAAGTTTACAGCGCAAATTCTCTAGATGCTCCAGTTGCGCATCATCTAGTTTACCATCTAGCTCGCCATCATGCAGACATTCATGCACCGCATCACTAAACATGATCCTACGCTTACGTAGCTGTTCAGAGAAACTCGAAGCTAATAAGCCGGTGGGTATTGCTACCATTCCCATACTCAGTAACGTGATCACGCCGCCAAAAAAACGCCCTAGCGGTGTTACTGGCACAACGTCACCATAACCTACAGTGGTCAGCGTTGCCATTGCCCACCACATTGCCGCAGGAATGGAGCCAAATTTATCCGGTTGTATATCGTGTTCAATTAAGTAAATTCCGCAGGAAGCTAAAATTAGCACCACTGCCATTATAAAGAATGCGGCCAAAAGCGAACTGCTTTCATCACGAAATGATTGTAAAAGTAGCTGCATTGCTCGTGAGTAGCGAGTGAGCTTAAAAACACGTAGGAGTCTGAGCACTCTTAAAAAACGTAAATCAAAGGTGATAAACATCATTAAGATCGTGGGCAGGATTGCCACTAGATCAATTAAGGCTAAAGGGGACAGTAAATATTTTAAACGACGTTGAAAATTACCACAGTTTAGACTTTTGTACTCGGCACGTTCTACGCATGACCAAAGGCGAAGCAAATACTCGATAGCAAATATAATTACTGAGCCTAACTCTAACATTAAAAATTCATGCTTATATTGATGAGCTAAACTCGCAATTGATTCAAGCACAATCGCAACGACATTAATCATTATCAGCGATATTAGAAATATATCGATATAATGACCCGTCTTACGGTACTCCCCATTACCTTCAAAAAATAGCGCTGTGCGTTTACGTAAATTATTCAAGCTATTATCCGTGTGTGTTATTGGGAGTTAAAGCAAGTACCATATTAATGCTGCCTTCTTCAAAGTCGCGGCTGATCTTAAAGCCTAGTTTTCGGGCTAATTCAATCATTCCGGTATTTTCCGGCAGGGTGATACCCTCAATGAATTGTACGCCTTGGCTTTGACAATACTCAATAGCGGCGCGCATTAATAAGCCACCTAAGCCAAGGCCTTGGCAGTTTGAGCGCACTACTATAGCAAATTCGGCATGCACTTTATCAGGGTCCATTAACACCCGAGAGACGCCAAGCGTGGCGTTGTCTTGAGTGATAATAAACGCCATTTCACGATCGTAGTCAATTTGTGTCATTTTAGCGAGTTGATCGTGGTTAAACTGCGGCAGCTCGCCAAAAAAGCGTTTGTAGCGATCTTCTTTGCTGAGAGATAGATCAAACTCTTGGTGCGCTTGCTCATCTTCTGGCTTTATTGGTCTGAGTGTCGCAAGGGTATTATTTTTCAGCGTCACTTGTTTAACCAGCTCAATTGGGTAAGGGCGAATAGATAAGCGTTTACGATGTGATTGTACTTGGTAGTGACTCAGGGTCATGGTGGCATCAAGCACCAAAAACTGGCCATTACTGGCTAAAATAGGATTTAACTCAAGCGAAGTTATATCGGGTTGATCAATAACTAACTGAGAAATACGGGTCAGTAGTGCACAGAGGCGATACTTATCAACTTTCTCAGGCAAAATACGCTCTTTAAGCACGCCTTTGTCATGCGCCGCAGCAATTAAATACTTTGCTAAGTTCATATTCAAAGGTGGTAAAGCAACCGCTGCTTGAGCAAACTCTAGACCCGTGCCGGCTTCTCCTAGAAGTATTACAGGACCAAAATTCGGTTCTGTTTTTATCGCAATACGTAGTTCATTGGCGCCAGCTCTGGGTGCCATTTTTTGCAGTGAAAAGCCTTCAATAATCGCATCAGGGTAGGTGTTTTTTATTCTCAATAGCATGGCAAAGGCGGTTTGTTCAACCTCTTGTGCATCGTTTAAGTTAAGTACCACGCCACCGACTTCTGATTTAGATGGAATGCTAGGGCTGATCAGTTTCAGTGCAACCGGGAAGCCTAGCTCTATGGCTTGTTCTTTTGCTTCTGTTGGTGTGTATGCGACCTCGGTTTGAATACATTCAACGCCATAGTGAGCGAGTATTTGGCTGGCTTGATGGGTGGATAGATAGCTTTGCTGCTCTGCTAAAAATTCATTCACGAGCGCTTTTGCTGCGTGTTTATTGATTTTAGCGTCATCTGTGTTTGACTCTGGAGTTTGGGTTAAATGTTTTTGATTACGGCGATAACTTACTAAGTGCATAAAGGCGCGTACTGCGCCCTCAGGGGTGCGATAAGTAGGAATGCCGTAGTTGCTACATACGCGACGGGCGGCATAGGCGGCATCTTCGCCCATAAAATTTGTGATCACATAAGGACGCGCCATTTTCGGTAGTTTATTCAACGTTTCAGCGATAATTAATGCATAGTCTTCACTTGGCGCAAGGGCCGATGGCGTGTGAATGATCAGTAGATTTTTTACTTCCTTAGCATGCAATAAAATTTCCAGTGCTTGTTGGTAGCGTGCCGGAACTGAGTCACCAAAAATGTCCACCGGATTAGAGGTCATATCCGACTGTGGGATCACTTTATTGAGCGCCGCACGGGTTTCTTCACTCAATTGTGTCAGCTTACCAGAACTTTGTAATAAGCTATCAACGGCCATTACGCCGGGGCCGCCGCCATTAGTTAAAATGGTGAGTTGTTCCACCTTTAATAATTTAGGATGCATGGCCAGTGTTTGTGTAGCAGCAAACAGTTCAGTTAAATCATTTACCCGTAACATACCTGCGCGTTGGAAGAGGGCGTCATACACCGCATCTGAACTTTGCTTGCCGCCAGTGTGAATTTCGGCAGCAAGTGCTCCAGCCGCTGTTTTACCGGTTTTAATGGCGATCACCGGTTTACTAAACGCAGCGGCACGAGCAGCTGAAATAAAGCTGCGGATATTCTCAATGTTATCGATGTACAGCAAAATAGCCTTCGTTTTTGCATCGCGACCTAAAAAGTCGAGTAGTTCAGCAAAGTCGATATCTAAACAATCTCCCACAGAGACAAAGTATGAAAAGCCAATTTCTTTATGTTTTGCCCAATCTAAAATAGTGGAGCACACAGCAGCTGACTGTGAAATAAACGCTAATTTACCAGGGCTTGCGATAGTGTGAGAAAAACTCGCATTGAGGCCAATATGAGGGATCAACAAACCCAAACAATTAGGGCCAAGTAACGATACTTTGGCTTGTTTAGCGGCTTCTTGCAGTGCTGTTTTTTGTTCATGATTGAGTCCGGCTGCGATCACAATCGCATTTTTACAGCCAAACTCTCCAAGCTCTGCAATGATATTAAGTAGGGTGTGTTTGTTCGTACAAATAACCGCAAGGTCCGGTATTTTCGGTAGCGCCGCAATTGACGGGTAGGCCAACACGCCATGTACGGCGCTATTAGTCGGGCTTACTGGCATGATAGGGCCGTTAAATCCGCCTTGTAATAAGTTGCGCATTACTACAAATCCTGCTCGGGAAACGTTATTCGATGCACCAATCACGGCAACCGAAGTCGGGTTGAAAAACTGACTAATGCGTTTTACACTCATGGTCTTTCCTTGCGGGTTATTTGTTTTCTAGCGAGGTGATGCATATAATCTTTTTGCTAACGACGCTCGCATCTTGAGGTGGTTTGAGTATATGCTCAATGTAACCTGTTTAGGTTGATTTTTCGAGCATCATAACCACATATAATTGATTATTATCAAAGGATCATTAAATGAATAAACCAAATGGATATTATCAGTTGCTTGGCGCAGCTGTATTGAGTGTCGCTATACTTGGCTGCGGATGGATTTTAAAATCAGCAGCGCTTGATGTAAAAAATATGGAACGCACGGTTGAGGTTAAAGGATTAGCAGAGCGTGAAGTAACTGCTGATACAGTGATCTGGCCGGTACAATTTAGTGATGCAGATAATGACCTCGAAAAGTTAGTTGAACGGGTTGAGCAGAAAAATGCCGCAGTGATCGCTTTTTTAAAACTGCATGGCTTTGATGAACAAGAGATCAGCCAAGGTAGGCAATCAATTGTTGATAAACAAGCGCGCGAATACGGCGCTGATAATCAACAGTTTCGCTATATTGCCCGCGCAAATATTACCGTGTATTCGCAGCAGCCTGATAAAGTGCAAAACGCCTTAACTAAGGTGGGCCAGCTAGCCAAACAAGGTATTGCGATTGTGCAAGATAACTATGAAACCCGCATTGAATATTTGTTCTCTGGGCTAAACGATATAAAACCAGCAATGGTGCAAGAAGCCACCGAAAAAGCTCGCGAAGTGGCATTAAAATTTGCCAAGGACTCACAGTCAAAACTAGGTAAAATTCGCACCGCAAGACAAGGGCAGTTTAGTATAATCGACCGCGATTCAAACACTCCGCAGATCAAAAAAGTGCGAGTTGTAACCAGCGTTGAATATTATTTATCTGATTAATATTATTTATGTTGTACAAGGTAGCGCTCAACTTGTTCTGTTTTACAGCGTAAGTAAGCGCCACTGAGCAGTATTTTATAGTCACTGAGTGGCTTGTCTGGGCTTGTTTGAGATAACGTGAGTAAGGCTTTTAAGAATGCGGCAGTGTTTATATTGCCCTGATTTTGTTTAAACTCAACTTCCATTAATGCCAGCAAGGCCGAAAATTCATGCTTTGGTAAGCTGTGTTGGGCTGGATTGTTTGCAATGTAACTTGCAACTGGGGTCAGCCCGATATCATTAACTTGCGCTAAAGCTTGCAACAAGTTTTCGTTACTTTCAAATAGCATCAGTGAACGTACATAATTAAACGGTAATTTAGCCTCACTACACTCGCTAAATAAGCGGTGCAATACATTTTGCTGCTGTTGGTTTTGTTGTGTAAAACCATGATTGAACTTTAGACCAGGGGTAAAAAAACTTAATTGGTCGGTATTATTTAGCTGACTGATGATGGCTGTTGGTAGCGAGTGTTGAGTTAATATGCGTGTGGCGATATTTTGCAGATAAGTATATTTTACACTCATGCGTTGCGCACTGCTATATAAGTGCTGTAACTGCATGGCTTGTTGTATTGCAGATAAACTGGCAAAGCTATCAACAATGGCTTGCAACTGATGCTGCTGCATCTGTTGGTTTAGTTGACTGATACATGTATCCATTGTTAATCCTATACGTTACGTGTATATCAAGTGCTTTATCCTAGCGTAAAGCACTTGTTGGTCAAGTGTTTATCTATCTTTCAGGCAATAAAAAAGGCCGTAGATACGGCCTTTGTATATGTTATAAAGTAAGGATGCTTAAGCTGCTAGTTTGCTTGCAACCCACTCATCAACAAAGTTCTCTAGTACGTTTAGTGGCACTGCGCCATTTTTAAGTACCACATCATGGAATTCACGGATATCAAACTTATCACCTAGTTTAACCTTGGCAGCTTCACGAAGTTCTAGAATCTTCAGCATACCTACTTTGTAAGCCGTTGCTTGCGAAGGCATTACAATGTGGCGTTCAACCATTTTAACGCCGTCAGACGTCGCGTTTGGCGTGTTATTTACGTAGTAATCAATACCCTGTTGGCGAGTCCACTTCATTTCGTGGATACCAGTATCAACCACTAAGCGACATGCTCGCCATAGTTCCATCGATAGACGGCCAAAGTCAGAATAAGGGTCTGCATACATGCCCATTTCTTTTGGTAATAACTCTGAGTACAAGCCCCAACCTTCGATATAGGCTGTGTAGCCACCGAATTTACGGAACTTAGGCACGCCTTCAAGCTCTTGCGAAATTGCAATTTGCATGTGGTGACCTGGAATACCCTCGTGATAAGCCAGCGCTTCCATTTGATACGTTGGCATTGCTTCCATGTCGTAAAGGTTAGCGTAGTAAACACCCGGGCGTGAACCATCTGGTGCAGGCTGTTGGTAGAATGCTTTACCAGCCGCTTTTTCACGGAAGGCTTCAACACGCTTAACAATCATGTCGGCTTTAGGCTTAACAATGAATAGCTCATCCAAGCGTGATTTCATGGTGTTAATAAGTGCCGTGGCTTCGTCAAGGTATTGCTGCTTACCTGCTTCAGTATTAGGTAAGTAAAATTGCTTATCGGTTTTCATAAACTGCATAAAGGCTTTTAAATCGCCTTTAAAGCCAACTTTTTCTTTGATTTGGCGCATTTCGTCATGAATACGAGATACTTCAGCTAAACCGATGGTGTGGATTTCTTTAGCCGTTAAATCAGTGGTAGTCGTGCGCGCTAATGCGTTGTTGTAAAACGCTTCGCCATCAGGAAATTTCCAAGCACCATCACGATCATCAGCACGTTTTTCAAGCTGTGCTAAATAATTAATCAACTTAGAGTAAGAAGGTTTTACAGCCGCTTTAAGGGCTTTCTCAGCATCGCTGATTAACGCGTCTTTATCAGCTTGAGCAATTTCAAGCTTCGCAACTTTACGTTTAAAGTCGGCAAGTAAGGTGGAATCATCACCTTGTTCAAATGGCGCACCGTGAATGATATTTTTGCTTGAATCAATCACATGTGGGAATACAAATTTAGGAGCGATAATGCCTTTATCAGCACGTACTTCTAAATCAGTGATCAGTTGATCAATAACCGTGGTTACGCCATTCAAACGCGAGATGTAGGCTTTGGCATCGGCAACATCAGAAATCTGGTGTTGGTTGATTAAAAAGGCCGGGATCATCGAGTGAGTACCAAACATTTGGTTCACTGGGTAGTTATGATAGCGCCATTTAAAATCAGCAATGCTGTTTTCAAGGTCTTGCTTTTTAAGGTCATAACTAACTTTTGTGGTGTCATCTAGGAGTTCGCGGTTAATAGCGTTTAATGCCACTAAATCATCTTTTGTTTGTTGATGATCTTTCAGTACGCGCGCTTCGCTACCGTCATCCCATTTGTCGTAGTCTTGTTTGATACCCATGTATGTTTGATAAACAGGGCTGCTCATCACATCACGGTTAAAAGTATCTTCGAAAAACGCATTCGCTTTGTCTATTTCGCTTTGTACCGGTTGTGCTTGTACAGTTGGCGTGCTTTGTTGCTCTGGTGTTTGCTGGCAACCACCTAGCAGTGCAATACTCACTGCGGCGGCGATAAAGGTTAGTTTACGCATGTTTTCCCTTTTGTTGTTAGAAACCATTGAAGGTTATTAATTATTATTAGTGTGTATTTGTTAGTAAAGTTTGGGTCGTTATTACACAAACAATTCTAGCAGGTCATTTAAAAAACGATGACCTTTTTGGCTTACCTGCCAGTGACTATCCGTTTGCTTAAGCAAACCCTTGGCAATGGCTTGTTGCAGCGCATCTGCTTGGCTTTGCAGCGGTAACTGAGTTAAGGCTGTAAAGTCACTAATTGGGCAGGCTTCAAATAACCGTAAGCGATTCATAAAGAATTCAAACGGTAAGTCGTGCTGTTCAACTGGCCACTGTTTAAATAAATACGGCTTAGCTAAATCCATATAACCGCGAGGATGTTTTACTTTCTCAGTGCGGGTAATGATGCCTGTTTTAGCATCGGTTACCTTACCATGGGCACCACAACCAATGCCTAAATAATCGCCAAAGCGCCAATAATTCAAGTTATGTTGGCATTGAAAACCCGGTTTTGCATAGCCGGAAATTTCATATTGCTGATAACCTGCCTCAGTAAGTAAGGCTTGGCCTTGCTCTTGAATATCCCATAAGGTGTCATCGGCCGGTAACGTTGGCGGTTTAGAGGCAAATTGGGTATTGGCCTCAATCGTTAACTGATACCACGAAATATGTGGCGGATTAAGGGCGATGACTTTTTTCAAGTCGCTCAGCGCATCAGCAACAGATTGCCCCGGTAAGCCGTGCATTAAATCAAGATTAAAGCTATTTAAACCTGCTTCATGAGCTTGCTCTGCGGCATATATGGCTTCATCGGCACCGTGAATACGCCCCAACGCTTTGAGTTTGTCGTCTTGCATGCTTTGCACGCCAATCGAAATACGATTAATGCCAGCTGCCACATAGTCTTTAAAACGTCCTGTTTCAACCGTACCGGGGTTAGCTTCTAAGGTGATCTCGCAGTTTTCACTTAGGCCAATTAATGAATCCACCGCCGTTAATAAATTAACGTAGGCCTCACCGGTTAATAAGCTAGGCGTGCCACCACCGATAAAGATTGAATGAATTTTACGTCCTTGCACTAAGTGCAGATCGGTTTTTAAATCATCAATTAAATGCTGCACATATTCCTTTTCAGGGATCTCACCTTTTTGACCGTGACTATTAAAATCACAATACGGGCATTTTTGCACACACCAAGGGACGTGCACATATAAACTTAATGGTGGTAAATTCACAGGCCGCCTTTGAGCTTAAGCTCAGACAATAAACGTTGTAATGCCTGACCACGATGGCTTACTGCATTTTTTTGCTGCTTAGTTAATTGCGCACTGGTGCATTCAAGTTCTGGCACATAAAAAATAGGGTCGTAACCAAAACCACCTTGGCCATCTTGGCTTTGCGTAATTTGTCCTTCCCAGCTCGCACTGCAAATCAGTGGAGTAGGGTCATCAGCATGACGTATTAATACCAGCACACACCAAAAGCGCGCACTGCGGTTAGGGTTGTTAGCAAGTTCGCTTAATAATTTATCAATATTATCTTGATCGCTAGCGCCTTCTCCGGCATAGCGAGCTGAGTAAACGCCAGGGGCGCCGTTAAGGCCATCAACCTCTAACCCTGAGTCGTCAGCAATAGCTGGTAGCCCCGTTATTTTTGCAGCATGGCGAGCTTTGATAATAGCGTTTTCAACAAAGGTGGTGCCTGTTTCTGCTACTTCTGGCACATTAAAATCGCTTTGTGGCACAACGTTTATTTCAAGCGGGTTTAGCATCTGCGCTAATTCGTTGACTTTACCCGGATTGCCAGTGGCTAACACTAAAGTTTTTTTCATGAATTAATCTACGTAAAATTTTTGCTGGAACTGCAGCTTTTGAAATTGATTACCTTGTTGTATTTCAATTTCAAAGCGCAGAATTTCTTCGTTAGTAAAATCAACTTGCGCGAGGTAATAAATTGCATCGCCTTCGATGACTTCTTTGAAGTCCAAGGTTTGCTTATTACCAAGTAGGTTTTTAGCAGTGCCTTTAAGAATGGCCGTTTGCGCTGTGGCATCGGTATCTTTTTTAAGGATTGAAATATTGACAATGCCCTTATAACCACTACGTTCTAGGCCATAGGTTTTGGCTATTTGTGGTTGAATAAAGGTTGACGGAAATGCAATGTAATGTACTTGCCATGGGCCGAGTTCTTTGTATTGTGCGCCTTGCATTTGTTCACTGTGGGCACTAAAGGTAATACCTGCTAATGCAAAGAATAAAATACTTGCGAGCTTTTTCATAAATGACTCTTAAAAAAAGAGGCCTAGTAGGCCTCTGTGTTAATGATAAGGTTAGCCGACTAAATCAATAAACAAAAACTGGGCAAATTGCAGCGCGATAATTAACACTAAAATTGATAGATCTAAGCCGCCCAGTGGCGGTAACACTTTACGAATAGGTCTTAACATTGGTTCAGTTAGCTGCTGAAATACCGCTTCTACTGGATTGTTGCCTTGGCTTACCCAGCTTAATAACGCGCGAATAATTAATACCCAAAACAGTAAGTTTAAGCCTTCTTTAATCACCGTTACTAGCGCATTTAAAAGTACAAATCCAACTTCCCATGTCGCGCCTACTAAAAATATCAGCGCAGTAATTTTTGCAGCAGCGACAATGAACGCCAGTAATAACGAAGCTAAGTCTAGGCCACCTAACCCTGGAATAATTTTACGCAGTGGATTAACAGCAAATGAAGTAGCTTTGACCACAAACTGACTCAACGGATTGTAAAAATCAGCCTTGGCGGCTTGTAGCCAAAAGCGCATTAATACGACCATTAAAAATAGATCGAATAGTGTGCTTATTAAAAATTGCATGGCGTTCATAACGTACCTTAATTAAAAACCTTAAACATAAATAGGGCTAAAAGCAGCAAAGTGCTTTTAAAGTTCTTGTTCCATTTGTTCCGCGCGAGCAATACAGGCATCCATTGCATCGGCGACAGTGTTAGTCAGACCGTGTGCTTTTAAATGTTCAACAGCTGCATGCGTGGTGCCACCTTTTGATGTCACATTAGCACGCAATTGTGAAATACTAATATCAGGTTGTGATACCGCCATTTCAGCTGCACCTAATGCTGTTTGCTGTACTAAGCGACGCGCGTCTTCATCGCTAAAGCCAAGTGCTTTGGCTTTTTCTTCTATGGCTTCCATAAATAAGAAAAAGTAAGCCGGTGATGACCCCGTAACAGCAATAACATCGTTAATTTGTGACTCTTGCTCAACCCATACCGCAATACCTGTACATTCAAATACTTGTTGCACAAAAGTATGTTCTTGCTCGGTTTCGCCGGCACCAAATAAACCTGATACACCGCGCCCTAATAAAGACGGGGTATTTGGCATACAACGTACCATCTTAACGTCTTGTCCGAGCATTTCACGTAACCGCTTAACCGTTAAGCCTGCGGCGACAGAAATAAATAGCTTATCGCTAAAGTCGATACCCGAATCTTGAAATGATTGACATAAATCACCCATCATTTGCGGCTTTACAGACAACACAATAACATCGGCATCGCGCAGTGCTTCGTTGTTATCTGCGGTGGTTTTAACCCCGAAATCCGCTGCTACCTTAGCGAGTTTTTCTTGGTTACGATTTGTTGCAATAATACTCGATGCAGCAAATCCTTTTTTTACCATGCCGCCAATAATGGCGTAGCTCATATTACCTGTGCCTATGAATGCAATTGTTTTATCTGACATATCTTAGTTATCACCTTAGCTTCGTTGGCCAAAAATATCCGTGCCGATGCGTACCATGGTTGAGCCTGCTGCAATCGCAGCTTCGACATCACCACTCATCCCCATCGACAGGGTGTCTATTTGAGGATATTGGGCTTTAAGTCTATCAAAGCAAGCACGTAATTGCTCAAAATATTGTATTTGTTGCTGTGGATCGTCAGTTTTTGCTGGGATTGCCATGACACCACGCAATTCTAAATGCGGGCAATGGTGAATAAATTCAGCGAGGCTTGCAAGTTTATCGGGGTGGCAGCCTGATTTTGAGTCCTCTAAGCTGATATTTACTTGGATCAGTACTTTTAAAGGGGCTTTATCTGCGGGCCTTTGATCGTTTAAACGTTGCGCTATTTTTTCACGTTCAATACTTTGCACCCAATCAAAGTGGCTGGCAACAAGGGCGGTTTTATTTGATTGAATAGGGCCAATGAAATGCCAAACAATATCGCTATAATTTGCTAATTGGGTTATTTTATCAACAGCTTCTTGAACGTATGATTCACCAAATTCTCGGTGACCTTGTTGATAAGCCGCTAGAATGAAATCAGCAGGTTTGGTTTTTGATACTGCCAACAAGCAGACATCGTGCTCATTACGATGATGTTTTTTTGCCGCTAGGGCAATTCTAGCATAGGCGGACTTAAGTCGTTCTGCTATTGTAACCATATAATTATCAGTTAGTTGTGGAGTCATAAATGGATATTACCGAATTATTGGCCTTTAGTGTGCAGCACAAAGCATCAGATTTACACTTATCATCAGGGGTTGCGCCAATGATCCGTGTTGATGGTGATGTGCGACGTATTAATATACCAGCGCTGGAAAACAAAGATGTTAACAGCCTAGTTTACGATATTATGAACGATAATCAACGCAAGGACTATGAACAAAACCTTGAAGTGGATTTTTCGTTTGAAGTGCCGAACTTAGCACGTTTTCGTGTTAATGCCTTCAACTCAAATCGAGGCCCCGCAGCTGTATTTCGTACCATTCCCAGTGAAGTGCTGACGCTTGATGATTTAGGTGCGCCAGATATATTTAAAACAATCTCAGATACGCCGCGTGGTTTAGTGTTGGTAACAGGACCTACAGGCTCTGGTAAATCGACCACATTGGCTGCGATGGTGGATCATATAAATCAACACAAGCATCATCATATTTTAACCATCGAAGATCCCATCGAGTTTGTGCACGACAATAAACTATCGTTAATTAATCAACGTGAAGTGCATCGCGATACGCATAGTTTTTCTAATGCACTGCGCAGTGCTTTACGTGAAGATCCAGACGTGATTTTGGTTGGTGAGCTACGTGATTTAGAAACTATTCGCCTTGCCATGACTGCTGCTGAAACCGGCCATTTAGTATTTGGTACATTGCATACTACGTCAGCCCCGAAAACCATTGACCGTATTATCGATGTGTTTCCTGGTGAAGAAAAAAGTATGATCCGCTCAATGCTTTCAGAGTCATTACGCGCAGTTATTTCACAAACCCTGTTGAAAAAAATTGGTGGCGGGCGAGTCGCAGCACATGAAATCATGATTGCAGTGCCTGCGATCCGTAACCTTATCCGCGAAGATAAAATTGCGCAAATGTATTCGTCGATTCAAACTGGCGCATCGCATGGTATGCAAACCATGGATCAGTGTTTAATTAATTTAGTGAATCACGGTGTTGTTACCAATGCTGAAGCGCGTGCTAAAGCACAAGATAAAAATAATTTCGGCGGCTAGGCCCGAGTAAGGAGCAGTAATGACACATTCTCTTGATTACTTTTTACATTTGATGATTGAAAAGCAAGGTTCGGATTTATTCGTATCGAGCCAATTGCCAGTCAGCGCAAAGATTAATGGTGAACTAATTGCACTTGGCGACGAAAAAATATCAGACGAAGAGTCGCTGCAATTAGTTGAATCAGCGATGAGTGAAAAACAAAAAGCAGAGTTTCATAATACTAAAGAGTGCAACTTTGCCATAGCTACCGATGAAGGGCGCTTTAGGATCTCGGCATTTTGGCAACGAGATTGCGCGGGTATGGTTATTCGCCGTATTGTTACGCAAATTCCTGATGTTGCTGAGCTTGGTCTACCGTCGACATTGACTGATGTGATCATGGCTAAACGTGGTTTAGTGCTGTTTGTCGGTGGTACTGGCACCGGTAAATCAACGTCGTTGGCTGCATTATTAGGTTACCGTAATCGTAATCAACGTGGGCATATCTTGACTATTGAAGACCCGATTGAGTTTGTCCATGAACATCGCAAAAGTATTATTACTCAGCGTGAAGTTGGCTTAGATACGGAAAGTTTTGAGGCGGCGTTAAAAAGCTCATTACGCCAAGCCCCCGATGTCATTTTAATTGGTGAAATACGTTCGCAAGAGACCATGGAATACGCACTTAGTTTTGCTGAAACCGGTCATTTATGTGTTGCTACATTACATGCCAATAACGCTAACCAAGCAATTGACCGTATTATGCATTTAGTGCCTAAAGAAAAGCACGATAAGCTAAAATATGATCTATCCTTAAACTTACGAGCTATCATAGCACAACAACTAGTGCCTACAGCCGATGGCAATGGTCGAGTAGCTGCTATCGAAATTTTATTAAATACCCCGATTATCGGCGAGCTTATCAAAAAAGGCGACATTGGCGGCATTAAAGAAGCCATGGCTAAAGCGAAAGATATGGGTATGCAAACCTTTGATCAAGCGTTATTTGAGCTCTATAAACAGCAACGTATCAACTATGCAGATGCTTTGCATCACGCTGACTCACCTAACGATTTACGTTTGATGATTAAGCTTCGAAATAATGAACAGCAAGGGGCTGGTTTTTTACAGGGAGTAACAATTGACGGGTTAGAACCTAAAGGTCAGTAGTATGAAAAAACGCATAAAATGGTTACTTGTAACAGTTAGTTTTTATGTTGTTAGTAACTCATTTTTTGCGATGGCGACAGATCAATCGATTGCTATTTTTATCCGAGATGACGTGCATTATGATTACACACATTTTTTAGCCGGTAGAGCACCGCAGGATATTACTGATTTTAGTGGTCGATTTATACGTCGCGATGTAGTTGATATGATCATTGCCCAACAAGCCTTGTACTTGGGGGGCTTTAATAAAACTTTCAGTTATCAAATTGGTAAAATTAATTTTCGTAATACCAAACTGTTAGAAAAAGGTGAGCTACTGATCAGCTTTGATAGTTATTGGTATGAAGATGCCAAATCACTAGCAGATAAAGTGTATATCAGCGATGAGCTGATCCGTAAAGGCGAGTATTTTGCGGGGATTTTTACTTCTCCAAACAATAAAAAAGTATTTCAGCTGCAGCACCTGTCAGATTTTAATCAACTAACTAGTGTGTCTACGCCGCGTTGGCGTACAGATTGGAAAACTTTATCGCAATTACCATTAAAAGATCTAGTTGCAGAGGATGAATGGCTCAGTCAAGTGCGTATGGTATCGATGCAATGGATTGATTTTATGTTAATGCCACTGATGCCACAGATGGGTAACCAATATGTACTTGAAGATATTGTTTTGCAAGCGGTACCTAATGTGCTGATATTATTAGATGATAGTCGTCATTTTGTAATATCAAAACGCCATCCTGATGGCGCTCAGGCTTTTAAAGCGTTGCAAAAAGGCTTAAAGATATTACGAGAACAAGGTGCGATAGAAAAAGCCTATCGCCAAGCTGGATTTATTCCTGAACTGAGTGAGCAGCTTATTATAAACCTACCGCTTACCCGTAAGCTTGTTCAAAGAAGCTTTCCAAAATAATAACAGCCGACATATTATCCACATTTCCTTTACCTAAGCTACGGTAACCGCCTTGCTCAAATAATCGTGCTTTTGCATCTGCTGTGGTTAAACGTTCGTCTTGGGTCTCTACAGGCAGTCCATAGTGATTATGTAAGCGGTTGGCAAACTTTTTAGCTTTAAAGGTGACTTCTTGATTTGTGCCATCCATATTAAGCGGTAATCCAACCACCAGTAAATCAGGTTGCCACTCATCGACATGCTTTTTAATAAAATCCCAATTTGGAATACCATCTTTGGCTTTGATAGCGCTTAGGCTCGATGCGGTTCCTGTTAGTTCTTGGCCGATAGCAACACCAATGCTGGTGGTGCCAAAATCAAAGCCCATCACGGTGCGTTCACCTTTGGGCTTTAGTTGTTTTTTAGTCATGCTATCTCTGTGCTTTAAAATTGTGGGTGACCACGCTTATGCGTGGCCAGCTTCCGAACTTAATTGGCTAATATCAAAACCGAGCGTCGCGACTGCTTTTTCCCAGCGTTGCTCTATCGGTGTGTTAAAAATAATCTCAGGATCGGCTTTTATAATTAGCCATGAATTTTCGAGTAGCTCTTGTTCGAGCTGGCCTTGCTCCCAACCCGCATAGCCCAGTGTAATAATAAACTGTTCTGGTGCTTGGGCTGTGGTTAAACTTGCTAACACATCTTTGGATGTGGTTATCATGATTTCGCTGCTAAGTTCTTGGCTTGCGCTATAACCTGCTTTTGGAGAATGCAGTACAAAACCACGATCGGTTTTTACAGGTCCTCCAGCAAATACTGCAACACTTGCTGCGTGGGTGGATTTGTCGTTATCAATCTCTATTTTGTCGAGCAAGTCGCCGACAGTAATATTGATCGGCTGGTTGATCACCAGCCCCATAGCCCCGTCTTCATTGTGCTCACAAATATACGCGACAGCACGTTTAAAAAAAGGGTCTTGCATTGATGGCATTGCGATTAAAAAATGATTTTCTAATGATTGCATAACGATACCCCTTTATTGTTAGTAAATTTAAGTATGGCTCAGTTTTCTTTCTATGGCATCAAATAAGCGCCCAGTAATTGAAATATCATAGGCAGCTTCGATTTCTTTTACGCAGGTAGGCGCTGTAACATTAATTTCTGTTAGCTTATCACCAATGATATCAAGACCTACAAAAATAAGCCCTTTAGCTTTTAATGTTGGTGCAACGGCTTCGGCAATTCTACGATCTGAATCACTGATTGGGCGTGCTTCACCACGACCGCCAACAGCTAAATTACCACGTGTTTCACCATTTTGTGGAATGCGGGCTAGGCAATATGGGATCACTTCGCCATCGACCACCAATACGCGTTTATCACCTTGTTTGATCTCTGGGATATAGTTTTGTGCCATGGCAAAACGGCTACCGTGTTCGGTGAGTGTTTCGCAAATAACCCCAATGTTGGCATCATTTTCAGTCACACGGAAAATAGAGGCGCCACCCATACCATCTAAAGGTTTTAGAATGATGTCTTTATGTTCAGCCAAAAATGCGCGGATCTGGTGCTTACAACGGGTTACTAAAGTGTCAGGTGTATGCTCACTAAACCATGCGGTGAATAACTTTTCGTTCGCATCACGCAGGCTTTGTGGCTTATTAATAATAAGCGTGCCTTCAAGTTCGGCGCGTTCTAAAATATAGGTTGCGTAAATGTACTCAGTATCAAACGGTGGATCTTTACGCATTAAAATAACATCTAAATCAGCAAGTGCGATACTGGCTTTTTCTTCCAGCTCATACCAATGGTTTGTATCGTCGAACACGGTTGCTTTTGCGGCTGTGGCATACGCTTTGCCTTTACGCAATGAAAGATCATTCATTTCCATGTAGTAAATTTCATAGCCACGGCTTTGGGCTTGCATCATCATTGCAAAACCGGTGTCTTTTTTGATGTTGAATCCGCTGATCGGATCTGAAATTATACCTAACTTAATTGCCATGTTCGTTGCCTTACTGAATCTGTTGCTATTGATATGAGGGTGGTTTTACTAATTTCAATTAGCTAAATCGCCAAATTGTAGCTGTAGTGCACTTAAGACTGTCAAAGCGGCAGTTTCAGTGCGCAGCACGCGTGGGCCGATACGGATATCAACAAAATTTTGTTGTTTGGTCTGGGCAATTTCATCATCAGTGAAGCCACCTTCAGGACCAACTAAAAACCGCACGCCAGCGCTAGGTACTTCGATTGTTTTAATACTGTGCTCTGCACGAGGGTGTAGGGTAAGCTTAATTTCATCACTGCTTTGTGCAAGCCATTGGCTGATGTCTATCGGTGGATGAATCGTGGTGATCCGGTTACGACCAGATTGCTCTGCTGCAGCAATCGCTATTTTTTGCCATTGCTGGTGTTTTTTTGCAAGTCGCTCGGCGCTTAATTTAACGCCACAACGTTGACTGAAAATAGGGGTGATTTCAGTGATCCCTAATTCAACAGACTTTTGAATGGTAAAGTCCATTTTGTCACCGCGAGAAATCCCTTGCCCTAGGTGAATGCTCAGCGGTGATTCAACATCTTTTTCATTAAATTCAAGCGGCATTGCAACGACTGATTTTTTTCCTACTTCAATGAGTTCGCAAAGATATTCGCCGCCTTGGCCATTAAATAATGAAATATGCTCACCGACTTTCATCCGTAATACGCGACCTATGTGGCCTGCTGCATCATCTTCTAACTGAAGTGCAGTGGCAATTACAATAGGACTTGCTTGATAAATATGAGGAACTCTCATGATGACCTTCAACAAAAATAGCTAATATCGTTATGGTATGTAAGTCATCTCTTCGGTGCAAATACTTATTGTGAGTCAGTGATAATTAGTTAAGTTTTATTTTAACTAATTATTAAGCTTTTCACATAATGCGTCTAAATTTTGCGGTGTTTCGGCTATTTCGGTTTGGCATGATAAGTGATTATTTTGTGCTAAGTCTGTGACTGGTTCAAACAGGTATCCATCATCAATCTCTTTAATTAAAAATCGTACAGAATGTAATGAATTGAATATAAATCGTTGTTTATCATCAGCTAATAAATAATCCGTTTGATTGTATAGTACACCGGCAATATCATGGTGTTCATGTAAATAACTCGCCAGTTCTGACACGCTAATTTCATTACTAAAGTCGCAGTAGCAATAATCTTTGATCAACTGGTCAAACATTAATTTAACCAAGTGACGGGTATTTGCACCAGCAACAACAAGGGTACTTGGACTGGTGCCGTGTGGCTGAGCAAAATAATGTTCAGTGAATTGCCGGCTGAATTCACTGTCGTTATCGATCAGTAGATAGTTATTTACTTCAAACGGCATAAGGCCCCACGTATTACGTCATTTTCAATATTAAATTGAAAACATACTTATTAGTAAATAGCCTATAGCGCTGAAAACAGCAAATTCAATGCAAGCTATTCCAATATTATCCTGATGATCAATTTCAAGCTCAGTATCAATGTTTGGCAAAGAGATGAACTTGATTATAGTCGTTAATAGATACAGTAATAACCACATAGTGCCGCAATGTAAAGCTAATGTGAATAAATTCTCAACCATTTTACCACTGTGAAAAGTGGCACTGGCAAGACCCGCATAGATAGCTAATGCAAGGCCAATGGATTTACCGGCATAACGAATGCCAATAGAGGTGTTTTCTAAATTAAAGTTACTTTGTAATGACGCCCCTTGATTGGCGCGAGCAAAGCGATATTCACGGAATTTACTGTCTAAGGCAAAAATAGTTTGCAGTAAAAAGAAGCTGACAAAAGCAATTAGTAAGCTGCTAAACCCTTGGGTATGAGACCAGCTGTATAGCCCTAATGTAATAATACAGTTAGCGATCAACATGCCTGAATCTACCAACGCGGCACAGACATTTTGTTTTAGTATGGCGGCTTCTTCATTAAAGCGGTGCAAGATCCACTTGCGGTGGATCAAGTGGCCTACTTTAATAAAAGTAAACAACAGTACTATCAGTACAATCATCTTAAGCGGGTTTGATTGGGCTGCACTGATACTAATTTCATCAAATAAAAATGCTACAGTCGCGATCACTACACTAATTTCTGACGCAAAACTAATTCCTAGAGCAAAATTGTCATGTTGAGCAAGTTCTTCTTTTAATGCTTGTTTAGCCTTGAGTTGACTTACTACCCGCAAACAAATAACAGCTAAACAAATAACCATAAAACAGATAGCAATCGCGAGTAAACTAGTGTTAGATAAAGATAAATATGACATTGAGAACCTAGGGTGGTTATTATTATGTTAACTATTCTAGTACGGTTACGACTGATATAAAAGAGAGTATTTGATGACACCAGGCGAACAACTCCCAACAGCACTGCATGGCTTAGGCAGCGAACGTTTTTTTCAGCTATATCCAGAGCTTCCTGCTAATGAATTAATTATTAATTTGTTAGGTTTGAGTGACTTTGCCTGGCGTTGCCTGCAATCTCAGCCGCAGTTAATTGAGATGTTGCTCAGTGATACTCAAATGAGTTTGCGAGATAGTCCTAACCCATTTCAAGACTTAAATCTTACCGAGGTTGATGAAGCGCAGTGCCATAAAATTTTACGCCGTTACCGGGAACGCTATTGGCTAAAAGTAGCGTGTTTAGATTTATGTTACAGCAATGATATAGCCGATAGTATTGGCTATATC
This sequence comes from Pseudoalteromonas sp. SG44-1, assembly GCF_014164315.1. Lineage (NCBI taxonomy): Bacteria > Pseudomonadati > Pseudomonadota > Gammaproteobacteria > Alteromonadales > Pseudoalteromonadaceae > Pseudoalteromonas > Pseudoalteromonas sp. SG44-1. The sequence goes on along the minus strand of NZ_JACJEW010000015.1, from coordinate 43,329 downwards.
TCGGCTTTAGCCGATCAGCTAATTGATAGTGCCAATAACTGGGCATTTGCCCAGGTTGCTCAGATTAATGGGCAACCATTCGATGAGCAACAACTGCCACTGGCGATGTTGGTATTAGGAATGGGTAAGTTAGGTGGCCAAGAACTTAACTATTCGTCAGATATCGATTTAATTTTTTCTTATCCGCGTAGTGTAAAAACTCAAGGTGGGCGGCGCTCTTTAGAAGCGCAAGTGTTTTACACTAAAGTGGCACAAAAGCTGATTGCCGCACTTAATCAAACAACGGTTGATGGACAAGTATTTAGGGTCGATATGCGGCTGCGACCTTTTGGTGAAAGCGGCCCCTTGGTGATGAGTTTTAATGCCATGGAAGATTACTACCAAGATCAAGGCCGTGAGTGGGAACGCTATGCGATGCTCAAAGGACGTTTAATTGGCCCTCAAACGCGCTACTGTGATGAATTTTATCAGTTATTAAAGCCTTTTGTGTATCGTCGCTATATCGATTTTTCAGTGATTGAATCGCTGCGTAAAATGAAGCAAATGATAGCTCAAGAAGTACGCCGTAAGCGCTTAACCAACAATATAAAACTAGGCGCTGGTGGGATTCGTGAGGTCGAGTTTGTGGTGCAAGCATTGCAAATGGTACGAGGTGGGCGTGAAGCCAATTTACAAACACAATCATTACAAAAAGCGTTAGCTGAATTAGTAAATATTCAAGTTATTGGCGCAGATGAAGCAAAACTATTACGCCACAATTATTTGTTTTTAAGGCGAGTTGAGCAATATTTGCAGATTTTTGCAGATCAACAAACGCAAACATTGCCAGATGATGGCCTGAACCAACAACGGCTAAATTACCTGTTAGAGCAGAGTGACTTCAGCGCATCTTTAGCGCAAATAAATGACATAATGGCTGGCATCCACAGTGAATTTGAACAAGTTATTGGTTATGAAAGTGAGCCAGTCGATCCTTGCGAAAGTGCTTTTATAAGTGCTTGGGAACACACCGATATTAGTGTTTTAACCGACCCAAATGATGCATGGCAAATACCATTAGAAGATTTTAAAGCCCGCTTAACGAAAACTAAAATTGGTCATCGTGGCCGTGATATTCTCGATAAACTCATGCCATTAATGCTAAAGCAACTATCAGACAGTCAAGCAAGTGGTGACGTATTTAGTATGATCTGCCAAGTATTAAGCAAGGTTATTTCACGAACAGCCTATTTAGAGTTGCTGTTTGAAAACCAAGGCGCGTTAAAACAGCTTGTTTCGTTGTGTTGTCATAGTAAATGGATTGGTGAGCATATTTCGCGTTACCCGATTTTACTTGATGAGCTTATCGATCCTGCGGTGCTGTATAAGCCTACACCACTGACTGCATATAAAGACGAAATACGACAGTATTTTTTACGTATTGATAGCGCAGACTTAGAACAGCAAATGGAAGCACTGCGTCAGTTTAAACAAACCCATCAACTACGTATTGCTGCCGCTGATGCAACCGGTGTGTTAGATGTAATGAAAGTAAGCGATCATTTAACAGCATTAGCCGAAGCGATAGTTGAGCAAGCGGTGAACCTTGCTTGGCAGCAAATGGCGCAGCGTTTTGGTATTCCGCCTAATACTGATGAAGAGCACAAGGGCTTTGCCGTAATAGCTTATGGTAAAACCGGTGGTTTTGAAGTGGGTTATGATTCTGATCTCGATTTAGTCTTTGTACATAATAGTGATGGCTCAGAGCAAACTAATGGCACTAAAGCGATTGATTCACGGCAGTTTTATTTAAAATTAGCACAGCGACTAATGCATTTATTTAATACTCGAACGGCGTCGGGTATTTTATATGAACTAGATACGCGGTTACGCCCAGAAGGTGCCTCAGGGTTAATGGCAATCAATCTTGAGAGCTTTAACCACTATCAGCAAACGCAAGCTTGGACATGGGAACATCAAGCGCTAGTGCGTTCTCGGATGATTTTTGGGCAACCCGAATTACAGCAGCGCTTTGCGCAAATTCGCTTAGGCATTTTGTGCCAGCAGCGCGACCCGCAAAAGCTTAAAGACGATGTGATCACCATGCGTGAAAAAATGCGCACACATTTAGCGAAAGGCAACGATATTGAGTTTGATTTAAAACAAGATACTGGCGGCATTGCTGATATTGAGTTTCTGACTCAATATTTAGTGCTTGATAACGCTTATAGCTTGGAGCAACTAACTACTTACTCAGACAACGTAAGGATTTTAACCGATGCAGCAAGGCTTGGTTGTATTAGTGATGAGATCAAGCAAGGGCTTATTACAGCCTATATTGATTATCGCTCGCGTTATCATGTGTTGAGTCTAGATCAGCAGGGACGTTGTGTAACAAAAGCTGAATTTGCGAAAGACATCGCATTTGTTACACAAGCATGGCAGCAGATATTTGAGTTAAGCGCTTAACTTCTTAGGCGCTTACAGTTTTCGCGCACATATTCAGAGGGCAGCTCGGTGATCACGGCTGCTCGCTGTTTAAAACAAAAGAAGGTATAAACTTCGTTTTCAAAGTCATCATTTATCGCCCGGCCAACTTGATAAAGCGTTGAATTAAAATTGCTATCCACTCGAAAGTGTTCTTTGATCACATAGTCTTTACTTAAATACCAATACAGAACGATATCTTCATCGCGTGCGTAATCAGTTAATACTTTTTTTAAAGTCGAGCCATTTTCAAAGCGTCTCGGCATTAACTCACCAGTCCAATTTGGTGAGGATGGTTCAACAACTTTAGCGCGCTCGGTCAGCGCCGCATCTATATTTATATCCGGATTAGCTAATTTAAGTACGTATTTATCGCGTTCATTGCTTTTATTTACCTGGTTGCGTAACGATGAATAAAAACGTGATAAACCTTGCGCAGCCGCATTTTTAGTATCTTTCATGTCCATGACTGGGCCATGACCTAATAAAAAATAAATCGCTGCGGCAATTAAAATAGCAGCTAGTGATAAATGCTTAACCCAAAACCACATGGCTCATACTCTTGTATTTATATTTACTAATAAAAGCATATTACAGCGGCGTTGTCACTTGTAATAAGAGGGGGCGTTCTCATCCGGCCTAGTTTTAAAGCGTCGATGAACCCACATATATTGTTCTGGTGCGGCATTAATAGCTTCTTCAATGCGTTGATTTACACGAGTCACATCGGCGAGGTTATCGCCAGATGGAAAGTTTTCAAGCATAGGGCGTACTTCTAAATGATATTTTCCCTGTTCGTCACGTCGACTTATAAGACTGACGGTTTCACAGTGCTTACTGGCTGCAAATAGCAAAGTCCCAGTGGTAGTTGCGGTATCTTGAACTGCAAAAAAAGGTGCAAATTCACAGCGTTGGCGGCCATAATCTTGATCGGGTAAGTAATAACATAATTTTTTATTTTTTAAGGCTTTGAGTAGGCCTTTAACATCGCGTTTGCCAACCACAAATTCATTTGAGCGTAAACGACCATTAGTAATAAAATATTCCATTAGCGGATTATTATGGGGGCGGTAAAAACCAATACCTTGATAGTGTAATCCCATGACACGGCTTGCCATTTCAAGATGCAGTATGTGTGGGACTATCATTAGAATCCCTTTACCAGATTGTTGTATTTGCTCAAAGTATTCAAGCCCTTTAACCGAGCCGCAAACTTTTTTTACACGCCAATCAGGCCACCACCATGACATGGCTGTTTCAATCATACCTATACCGGTATTTTCTAAGTTAGAAAGTACTAATGCTTGTTGTTCGGCTGCGGGCATATCTGGAAAGCAGCGTTTAATATTGACTTCAGCAATATGGCGACGACTTTTCATAAAACGATGGACTAAGCGACCTAGCAGTCGGCCCAATGCAAGTTGTAATTTCTGCGGTAGCCAAGAAATTATATACAAAATAAATACGCCAAACCAAGTAAACCAATAACGAGGGCCCAAGAAAGACCATTTAAATGGGGAGTTGTTGACCACAGAAGTATCTCATATGCAAAAGAAGCTAGTTTAACTGGATGAATAAAAAAATACAAAAAAGCCAGCAAGTTGCTGGCTTTTAAATGAGTAATGTTAAGCTTATCTTTATTGGATTTCTTTTAAACCTTGGTTGATGGCTTGTAAATCATTACTTGTTAACGTGCCCGCTGCTTGTTTTAAGCGTAGCGTTGATACAACGTAGCGATAGCGTACATCAGCGAGGTTACGTTTGGCGTTAAATAAGTTTTGTGTACTGACCAGTACGTCAACAATAGTACGAGTACCCACTTCAAAACCAGCTTCAGTGGCTTTTAATGCACTTTCAGCAGAAACTACTGCTTGTTCAAGGGCTTTAAAGGTCGCAATATCTGATACTACTTGATTATAAGAGGTGATCACCGAACGGGTTACGCCACGTAGACTTGCTTCTAAATCTTCACTTGCAGCAACATAAAAAGCACGTGCTTGCTCAGTCGCTGCAGTAGTAGCACCGCCTGAATATATTGGCACACTAAAGTTAATGCCAATATTTGTACTATCACCACGTGGGCGCGCAGTGTTGCTATTGCTATCAGTTAGTGTATCACCGTAGCTGGCATCTAAAGTCAGCTTAGGGTAATGACCCGCTTGTGCTAAATCAATTTGATCTTTAGCGATATCAACCGTTACTTTAGAGACCTGCAGAGTTAAATTATTTTGTTCTGCAAGCTTAATATAATCGGGTGATTTTTTTGCTGGTTGAACGGTAGAGAAAGTCTCAGTGTTTAACATATCCAGCTTAGCGTGATATTTACCGGTGATTTCGCGAAGCTGCTCACGGGCGGTTTCAACGCCGTTTCTGGCAACGATTTCGCGGGCAACCGAGTTATCGAATTGTGCTTGCGCTTCATGCACATCGGTAATTGCCGTTAAGCCTACTGCATAACGCTGTTTGGTTTGCTCAAGTTGACGTTCAATAGCGCGTTTTTCAGATTGTACAAATTCTAAGTTATCAATCGAACTTAATACGTTGAAATAGCCATCAGCAACACGAACAATGAGATCTTGCTTGGCAAAGTCATATTGAGCAGCTGCTTGCAACGCTTGTTTGTCTGCAATACCGAGTGAATTCCATGCACCTAAATCAAACAGTGTCTGGCTTAGTTTAAGACCACGGCTGAATGTATCTGAATCGCTATCGACCTTGGTGTAACCTGCCGCATCAGTACCATTAAATGATGTGCTATCGGTTTTATCATACCCCATAGAAAAACCGATTTGTGGCAATAATGCGCTCATTGCACGGTCACTGTTATAAGCTTGTGCGTTTGCTTGGGCTTTTGCTTTTAAAACAGTAGGATCGTTAGCTGTGGCAATTTCATAAACTTGTAATAAGTCTTCAGCATTTGACGCTGTGGCAGTTAATGCGCAAGATATACCAATCAGCGCAGCAAGAATGTTTTTTTTCATTATTCGTTCAGTCCTTAGACAATTTACGTTCTAAAAGCATGGTAACCTGTTTTACTTAAGAACAAAAAAAAATTTGCGTAAAACAGCGTAAACAAGTGTAACAGAATATATACCCAAACCACCTCAATATGTCAGTTTCAGTTGGAATTAAAAGCGATTTAGGCAAGGCATTGATTGTAAGTTATAGTGGTTCTATTATTAAAATCAATAACGCAGTATAAATCGCTTTTAAACCAACCCCCTGGGCGTTTCACAGGAACTTACTCTCATCGTTGTTACTTCTTAAAAGGGACTGCCATTGTTGCAAAGTAACGCCTTGATATTAAGCCCCTGTGAAACGCTGGATTCTGCATCTTGAGGTGGTTTGGGTATAATCCCCGGACATGATAGTAAGTATCTAGGTTTAAATTCAAGTAATAGCATGTGTAATAGGAAACTTCATGGCTGATGAAAAGCTCACAAAATTTACCAAACAAGACGTTAAAATTGCTCCTATAGAAGTACTTTATAGCGGCTTTTTTAATATTAACTTATATCAGTTTGAACATGCATTATTTGCGGGGGGTCAATCAGAGACTATCCGTCGTGAGATACTCGAACGCGGTGACGCGGTTGCAGTTTTACCGTATGATCCCATAGCAGATAGTATTTTATTGATAGAACAAATACGTATTGGCGCGATAAGAACTAAACAGTCACCTTGGTTATTAGAATGTATAGCAGGCATGACCGATGGCAGTACTAATTATGAAGATGTCGCTAGGCGCGAAGCATTTGAAGAAGCGGGCTTAGTACTGAGCGAATTGGAATTTATGCTATCGTACCTGTCAAGCCCAGGAGGGACTACTGAGCGGTTACATCTTTATCTTGCAAAAACTGATTTAAGTCAGCTACAAAGTGACGTGTATGGACTTGCAACTGAAGGTGAAGATATTAAAACGCATATTCTCAGTTTTGATGATGCAATGGCGCGTTTAGCAACCGGTGAGATAGATAATGCTGCCTCGGTAATTTCATTGCAGTGGTTAGCGCTTAATCGCGAACGTATAATTAATCAGCGCAGCTAAAATAGTAATAGACTACCCTTAACCTCTAACTTTATGGCGGTAATGTGACAGCACTTGCAGTGAAACAACGATATATTCAGAGTCTTCCTAAATACTTGACGTTATGTGAGCATAACTACTTACGTGCTTTAAAATTGCTGCCCAATGAGCGCAAAGAAGGCAATACACGTCAAGTACAATTGGGTAATAACCAGTTTGTAATTAAGGTGGATGGCTGTGCTAAATACACGATGGATATTTCAATAACCCAATTAACCGGTATGTTAAAAGGGTTTAATCCGCTGTTTTTAACTGTGCGTTTATATCACGATGCAAAAGTTGCTGAAATAATTCACCATGATTACCATCAAAGGATCAAACCTTCATATGGTTACCCTAATCCGCAAATGCATCAAAAAGATGAAAAATATCAACTTAATGCGTTTTTGTATGATTGGTTAGTGGCGTGTGTTGAAAGTGGTCGAGCGGTACTTAACTGGGATATAAATGATGGCCTGGTTTGATGAGTCGGCGCAGTTCAATAATACTCAGCTGCGCTTAGCGCATATTACCGATTGTCACTTATTTGCAGACCCACAAGGGGAGTATTTTGCGGTCAATACCGCTGAGCACTTTTCTCGCGCGCTTGCTGATATGGCACACCAGTCATTAGACGCTGTGATCTTTGGTGGCGATTTAACCCAAGATCACAGTTTTGCATCATATTTGTTGTTTGCTCAGCTGATTGCCGACTCAGCGCTTACTTGCCCTGTTTTTTGGCTGCCTGGTAATCATGATGATATCAGTGCGATGCAGCGTATTTCTGGTGGTCAAATCAATAGTGCAAAACGGTTAATTGCCGATGGCTTTGAAGTGTTGTTAATTAGCTCTAAAGGGCCAACACCAGCAGGTTGGGTAAGCGAAGCCGATTTAAATGAACTCGCTGATTTATTAGCGACTACACAGTCGCCGAGCGTGGCTTTTTGCCACCATAATCCATTACCTATTAATGGTTACCTAGACAAGCATATGCTCGAAAATGGCCCGCAACTACTTAATGTATTGCATAATAGCGCGCTAGTAAGGCAGTTATTTCATGGTCATGTTCACAATGACTATCAATTTAAATTCAGAAGTATTGAGATTTTTGCCACGCCAGCAAGCTCAGTGCAGTTTACTAAACACACCGATGACTGGCAGCAACACAATGCGGGGCCTGGTTATCGATTGTTGACAATATCAAAGCCAACAAACAGTGCAAAACTATTAATTAACTCGGAACTGATGTGGCCCAACGAGTAATTTATATTCATGGTTTTAATAGCAGTGAACATTCATTTAAAGCTGTCCGCTTTGGTGAGTATATGGCACACTATGACGTTGATTATTGTGTGCCACGGCTAAGCCATGAACCGTTTCATGCGATAATTCAAATTGAACAATTATTAACGCCAAATACTGTATTACTTGGCAGTTCTTTAGGTGGTTTTTACGCCACTTATTTATCGCAAAAATATCAGTTACCAGCAGTGGTTATAAACCCTGCGGTTAAGCCTTATTTATTGTTGAGTTCTTTGTTAGGGCCGAACTATAATCCCTATCAGGATAGCCATTACGAGCTCAACAATAGTCATATTAACGCGTTAAAATCACTGTCGATACCTAGCTTAGAGCGCCCATCATTACTGTACTTATTACAGCAAACGGGTGATGAAGTACTGGATTATCAGCAGGCCGTTAAATATTATTCACAATGCAAGCAACAGATAGAATTTGGTGGTGATCATAGCTTTGTTGGCTTTGATGACTCCATTGCTAGTATTGTAGATTTTCTTAAAATCACGTAAAACTTAGCTAAGCGCATAAAAGATAAAAACTATGAGTCAGCAAAATTATAACGCCGAAGCCATTGAAGTATTAAATGGGTTAGAACCTGTTAAACGCCGCCCTGGTATGTACACCGACACCACCCGTCCTAATCACTTAGGACAAGAGGTTATTGATAACAGTGTCGATGAAGCCATGGCCGGACATGCCACTAGAATTGATGTCATTTTGCATGAAGATAATTCGCTAGAAGTTAGCGATGATGGCCGTGGTATGCCTATCGATATTCACCCAGAAGAAGGTATTCCTGGGGTCGAATTGATTTTTACCAAGCTGCATGCTGGTGGCAAGTTCTCTAATAAAAACTACCAATTTTCAGGTGGTTTGCACGGGGTAGGGATCTCCGTGGTTAATGCATTATCAACGCGCGTTGAAGTGGTTGTGCGCCGCGATGCACAACAATACATGATGGCGTTTGAAAGCGGTGATAAAGTTGAAGATCTTCATGTTATAGGCACCGTAGGTAAACGTAATACAGGTACAACTGTACGTTTTTGGCCTGATGTAAGCTACTTTGATTCAGCTAATTTCTCGTTGACTAAATTACATCATTTATTAAAAGCTAAAGCCGTACTTTGCCCAGGTTTACGTATTAAGTTTGTTAATAAACAAACCAAAGAAACCCAAGAGTGGTATTACGAAACAGGCCTTAAAGACTACTTAAACGAAGCTGTTAAAGGTTACGAAGTACTGCCAAAAGACCCATTTACCGGTGAGTTTTCAAGTTCAACGGAAGGTGCTGATTGGGCGGTTGTTTGGTTACCTGAAGGCGGTGAATCGATAGCTGAAAGTTACGTTAACTTAATACCAACTGCGCAAGGCGGTACTCACGTAAATGGTTTGCGACAAGGTTTACTCGAGGCTATGCGTGAGTTTTGTGAATTTAGAAACTTACTGCCGCGTGGCGTTAAGCTCACCCCCGATGACATTTGGGAACGGTGTAGCTACGTTTTATCAGTGAAAATGCAAGATCCACAATTTGCCGGTCAAACCAAAGAGAAATTATCTTCTCGTTCGTGCTCGGCATTTGTATCTGGGGTGGTAAAAGATGCATTCAGTTTATGGTTAAATGAGCACACCGATACTGCTGAGTTACTGTCAGAGTTATGTATTTCTAATGCACAGAAACGTCTTCGCGCAGCCAAAAAAGTGGTGCGTAAGCGTGTTACCGCAGGTCCCGCATTACCGGGCAAATTAACCGACTGTAGCGCTGCAGATAACGACCGTACCGAGCTATTTTTAGTAGAAGGTGACTCAGCTGGTGGCTCAGCTAAACAAGCACGTGATCGTGAGTTTCAGGCAATAATGCCACTACGTGGTAAAATTTTGAATACGTGGGAAGTTGAATCAGGGCAAATTTTAGCATCACAAGAGGTGCACGATATTTCTGTGGCGCTGGGTATCGACCCTGACTCAACTGATATCTCTTCTTTACGCTATAATAAAATTTGCATCTTAGCGGATGCTGACTCCGATGGACTGCATATTGCGACTTTGTTGTGTGCACTATTTGTTCGTCATTTCCCAACGTTGGTGAAAACGGGTCACGTATATGTAGCTATGCCGCCGTTGTTTAGAATCGACATTGGTAAAGATGTTTATTATGCCCTTGATGAAGATGAAAAATCCGGCATCCTAGCGCGTATTGAAGCAGAGAAAAAACGCGGTAAAGTAAACGTACAGCGTTTCAAAGGCTTGGGTGAAATGAACCCACTGCAACTACGCGAAACGACCATGGATCCTAATACTCGCCGCTTAGTCCAGCTAACCTTAGAAGATGAAGTTGAAACCATGGAAATGATGGATATGTTGCTGGCGAAAAAGCGCTCATCAGATCGTCGTCAATGGTTAGAAGACCACGGTAATCGTGCTCAAGTGTGATTTTTCAAGGGTGTAATGCCATGCAAGTACAGCAAGGGAGTTGTTTTAAACATTTAAACAGTTTAGTTTTATTAACGATTCTTGTTACTTGTTTGTACTTGTACTGCGCACCTTTAAAAGCACAGCAAAAAACCGCTTTTGATGAGCAATGGTTAACAACACAACTGCATACCGCCCACGAAAAAAGCATTCAGGATCCAGGCCAAGCCATTGAGTTTGTAGCGCTATTATTAGTAGAGCATACGAGTCGCTTAACAGTGTTACAACGCACAAGGTTACAACTCAATTTAGCTGAAAATTACTTATTAAATGGTGAAATAACTAAATCCATTGAATTGGAACAGCAAATAGCGAAGCAGCTAAACTCACTAAGTAGTGATGCGCTGATAAGCTACTACTTAGTAAAATCGGATATTTACAATTTTACTGGGCAAACTGAAAAATCATTAGCAGTTTTAATGACAGCTAAAGAGCTAGTTGAACAACTTGATAATGATAAGCTAAAAAGTGATGTATATGGCGCTTTAGCTAATTTTTATGTGTATAACCATGATGATATTCGGGCATTAGATTACTTCTATAAAAGTTATGTAATTATTAAGCGTAGTGGAAGTTTACTTGATTTAGCCTACATAGAATCAACAATGGCAAAATCGTACGAATATTTGTTTGATTACAACAAAGCAATTGAAGTGCAAACTAAGGCATTAGATTATTTTTTAAAACATGACTTAGCGTTTGACAGTTTAGTGTCGTATTTTCATTTAGCTAAAGTTTATTTAAAGATGGGGCGCAGCCAAGAGGCGATTGCAAGTAGTCAGAAATTACTGACGTTGAGCAAAAAGTTAGCCAATGAAAAATTAGTGTACTACGGTTATATTATCTTAGCGGAAGCATATTTATTAGAACAAGATATGGCTCAAGCTAGCCATTATTTGTCATTGAGTAATCAATATTTTGACAGGCTTGAAGATGTAGTTACCATTGCTAACCACTTCTATACTCAAGCAGGTATTGAGTTAGCACTGAATTTGCCTGAGCAAGCCACGATAACCTTAACTAAAGCGCAGCAGTTGTCGAAGCAAATTCCGATAGAAAACAGTATCACATCACTATTGAAGTTAACCCGCTTGCTTACTCAGCTTGCGGTGCAGCAACAAGATTATCAGCAGGCGTACTTACATCAGCAAGATCTTATCGCTTTAAATGCTCAACATTATAATAAAGTGCGCGAGTTATCCCGTTCTCGCTATCAAGTTCAGTTTGATACTAAACAAGTAGAAATTGAACGACAGCTGCTTGAAAAAGATAAAGAACTTAGCGAATTTGCATTACAAGAAATTAAGCAACAGCAAGCATTACAAAAAACCATTATGCTAAGCGTACTATTATTATTTTTATTGCTGTTAATCTTTTCATGGCGACAATATCGTTTAAAGCGCAAATTTAGTGTGCTAGCCAATACGGACGTTTTAACTGGTGTGGCTAATCGACGTAAAATAATAGAGTTTGCTCAGTTACAGTGGCAACAGTTAAAAAAAGATGATCACAATTTTTGTTTGATTGCTTTTGATTTAGACCACTTTAAAAACATTAATGATGATTTTGGCCACCCGGCAGGGGATTTAGTGTTACAAGCGATCACGAATACATCTCTGCGAGCGATCAGAGAGAATGATATTCTAGGGCGCATTGGTGGCGAAGAGTTTTTAGTGGTACTCAACAATACCACTTTAGCTGAAGCCACTGAAATTGCTTATCGAATTAAAACTGAGATTGAAAAAGAACGTATAATCAGTGATGGAAATGAGATCAAAGTCACTGCAAGTTTTGGTGTGGCGCAAAAGCAAGCGCAACTAGGCTCATTTAAAGATTTATTTAAAAAAGCAGACAAAGCGTTATATGCCGCAAAAGATCATGGCCGTAATAGGGTAGAAATCGATGAATAAATTACTAGTTTCTGTATTAACATTAGGCTTGCTAAGTACTCCCTTAGCAGCAAAAGAAATCCTTAAAGAACTCAGTGTTCCTGATGGCTTTACTGTAAACATATTTGCCAGTGATGTGGAAAATGCACGGCAATTAGCAGTATCTAAAAAAGGTATTGTGTATGTTGGCTCGCGAAACGCGGGAAATGTGTATGCACTGATTGATCACAATAGTGATGGGGTTGCTGATAAACAAATTTTGGTGGCCAGTGGTTTAACTATGCCTTCAGGTTTAGCGATCAAAGATGGCGACTTATATGTTGCTGAAGTACAACGTATTATTCGCTTCAAAAATATTGATACACAATTGAAAGCACCTAAATATGAAGTGGTTTACGACGCATTACCGACAGAGCGTCATCACGGTTGGAAGTTTTTACGCTTCTCACCAACCGGCGAGCTGATCATTCCTGTGGGTGTACCTTGTAATATTTGCGCTGAAGATGAGCGCTATGGGCGAATATTTTCATTGGATGTAAACACCAAACAAATGACCACGTTAGCACAAGGTGTGCGTAACTCTGTTGGCTTTGACTTTCATCCTAGCACCCAAGCTATGTGGTTTAGTGATAATGGCAGAGACATGATGGGTGATGATCTTCCACCGGATGAACTAAACCGCTTAACAACCGAAGGTGAACATTTTGGTTTTCCCTATGTGCATGCAGGTGCCATCTTAGATCCTGAATTTGGTAAAGGTAAAAATATTGCCGATTACAGTGCCCCAGCTTTAGCCTTGGGTGCGCATGTAGCCCCATTAGGGATTCATTTTTATCAAGGTAAACAATTTCCTGCTAATTATAAGCAACAATTATTTGTTGCTGAACACGGCTCTTGGAACCGTAGTAAAAAATCTGGATATAAAGTGGCAGTTGCCACTATTGAGCAAGGACGTGTGATAAAATACACGCCGTTTATTACGGGCTTTATGAAAAACGAAGAAACATTGGGTCGTCCGGTTGCTTTTGCAGAACTTGCCGATGGCAGCTTATTGATCTCCGATGATTATGCCAATGTGATCTACCGTGTAAGCTATAAAAAAAATTAGGTAGGCTTTGATGAGTGATACAGATACCTTGCTATTGCAAGGAATTGAGCAACAAACAATGGGGCGTTTTACCGAAGACGCCTATTTGAATTATTCCATGTATGTGATCATGGATAGGGCATTGCCACATATTGGCGATGGTCTAAAACCAGTACAACGTCGTATTATTTACGCCATGAGCGAACTGGGTTTATCGGCAACGGCTAAATATAAAAAGTCAGCCCGTACCGTTGGTGATGTACTCGGTAAGTACCATCCTCATGGTGATAGCGCTTGTTATGAAGCCATGGTGTTAATGGCACAACCGTTTTCTTATCGTTACCCATTAGTTGATGGGCAAGGGAACTGGGGTGCTGCAGATGATCCAAAGTCATTTGCGGCAATGCGTTATACCGAAGCGCGTTTATCTAAGTTCTCAGAAGTACTGTTAAAAGAACTTGGCCAAGGGACTGTTGATTGGACGCCAAACTTTGATGGCACAATGGACGAGCCACAAGTATTACCATCACGCTTACCACATATTTTACTCAATGGTATTACGGGTATTGCAGTGGGTATGGCAACTGACATTCCGCCACATAACGTACGCGAAGTAGCCAGTGCCTGTTGTTTGCTATTGGATAACCCTAAAGCTGAACTAGATCAATTGCTTGAGCATGTACAAGCTCCCGATTACCCAACTGAAGCTGAAATAATTACTTCAAAAGCGGATATTCGTAAAATTTATCAAACCGGCCGTGGTTCGATAAAAATGCGCGCTATTTATACAGAGGAGCACGGCGATATTGTCATTACTGCACTGCCACATCAATGTTCTGGTGGTAAAGTACTTGAGCAAATCGCAGCGCAAATGAATGCCAAAAAGCTGCCTATGGTGGCTGATTTACGTGACGAATCAGATCATGAAAATCCAACCCGGATTGTCATCATTCCGCGTTCTAATCGCATTAAAGTGGAGCCGTTAATGGCTCATTTATTTGCCACTACAGACTTGGAAAAAAATTACCGCGTTAATATCAATATGCTTGGCCTTGATGGCCGTCCGCAGGTAAAAGATTTACGAACCATTTTAACTGAGTGGCTGGTGTTCCGCCGTGAAACAGTGCGCCGTCGCCTGCAATACCGTTTAGATAAAGTATTGGCTCGTTTACATATTTTAGAAGGTTTATTGGCAGCCTTCTTAAATATTGACGAAGTGATCGAAATTATTCGTGCCGAAGACAAGCCAAAGCCGGTATTAATGGAACGCTTTGGTATTACAGACATCCAAGCCGAAGCAATCCTTGAATTAAAACTACGTCATTTAGCGAAACTTGAAGAGTTTAAAATTCGTGGGGAGCAAGATGAGCTTGCCAAAGAGCGCGATAAATTACAGCTGACTTTAGGCTCTGAACGTCGTATGTCGACGTTACTAAAAAAAGAGATTCAAGAAGCAGCAGAGCTGTATGGTGACGATCGCCGTTCACCGATTGTCGAACGTCTTGAAGCGAAAGCATTAAGCGAAAAAGATTTAATCCCATCAGAATCAGTAACCGTTGTGTTGTCTGAAAAAGGTTGGGCGCGTGTTGGTAAAGGCCATGATTTAGATGTTGAAGGGCTCAGTTATCGAGCTGGCGATGCATATAAAGCCTCTGCCCGTGGTAAGAGTAATCAACCTGCGGTGTTCTTAGATTCTGCTGGGCGTGCATTTGCCACTGATGCGCATGGGTTACCGTCGGCACGAAGCCAAGGTGAACCAATGACAGGGCGGTTTAACCTCACTGCAGGTGCTAATTTTGAGCATGTAGTGATGGGCGAAGACAAACAAGTACTGTTAATGGCATCAGATGCAGGTTATGGTTTTATTACTGATTTTGTAGATCTAGTAAGTAAAAACAAAAACGGTAAAGCCTTGGTTAGTGTGCCTAAAGGTGGGCAATTATTAGCGCCAATTAGGGTTAATGATGTTGCTAACGATTACTGTATGGCGATATCGAATGAAGGCCGGATGTTGTTATTCCCATTACGTGATTTACCAAAACTAGGTAAAGGTAAGGGTAACAAGATAATCTCTATCCCAAGTGCCAAAGTACAAGCGCGTGAAGAGTTTGTTAAAGTGCTGGCAGTGGTGCCTGAAGGTACCAGTGTTACCCTGCATGCAGGTAAGCGTAAGCTGACTCTTAAACCCAGTGATTTAGAGCATTATCATGGTGAGCGTGGTCGTCGAGGTAATAAATTACCGCGTGGTTTACAGCGTGTCGATGAAGCGGTTGTAGAGTTGACGGCGATTGATGATGACATTGAGCCGACAGAAACTGAGTAAGTATTTTTTTTATATCTATGAATAAAACGGCCTGCTATTGCAGGTCGTTTGTTTTTAAAGCAGAAAATTATTTTAAGCTTACATGTGTTCGCTAAACACTCGTTTAGCGGTAAAAATAACGCTATAATGCCGACGTTATTATTTTTGGAGCGTTTTCTTTGTTAGCTATTATTCGTATTGTTATTATGGCATTGTTTATTTTATTAAGCTGTGTATTTGGTTTACTCCTTTGTTTAGTAAAACCTTTTCATATAAATAATGTACATATTATTTCAAGTTGGTTTGGTACAGTGGCTAAAATGCTTGGTGTAAACGTGGTTATTACACGCCATCCTGACGCGCAAAGTTGTGGCCCTGCAGTATATGTTGCAAACCATCAAAATAATTACGATATTTTCACTTTACCGGCGGCGGTACCAAAAAACTGTGTCAGTTTAGGTAAAAAAAGTCTTAAGTGGATCCCATTTTTTGGACAGCTATATTGGCTTTCGGGCAATATTCTAATTGATCGGGGTAATCGCTCTAAAGCGGCTGGCACGATCACTAAATCGGCCGATAAAATCAAACAAAAAGGCCTGTCAGTGTGGATTTTCCCAGAGGGAACCCGCAGTTACGGACGTGGCTTATTACCATTTAAAACAGGTGCATTTCACACGGCTTTAAATGCGGATGTACCTGTAGTACCTGTATGTATGAGCACAACATATAAAACCATTAAGCTAAATCGCTGGGACAATGGTATAATCTACATAGACATGTTAGCGCCAGAACCACTTGATAAAACGATTGGAGCACGTGAACACGCAAAGCGTATTCATAGCAAAATGGCTGCTAGAATAACTGAATTAGATGCTCAAGTGAGAGAAAAGTAATGGAAAATTGGCGTGAAATTAGTGAAGACATTGTAACTTCGTTATTAGAAGATGGTTCTGATCCTGAGATCTTATACGAAGTAGAACATCACTTTGTTTGCGAAGACTTTGTCAAGCTTGAGCAAGCTGCACTCGCTGCGTTTAAACTAGGCTATGACGTTGAAGAGCCTGCAGAGCTTGAGCTTGAAGACGGCAGTAAGATTTGGGGCTTTGACATCGTTGTTGAAGCTGAGTTAGATGTTGAGGTAATAATGGAAGATGTTGATAAACTAGCACAACTTGCGATCGACACCGACGTAGAATACGACGGCTGGGGCACTTACTTCCAAGAGTAATGTGTTAGCCACTAGGTCCTAACCACTAGGACCTAGTGTAATCCATAACTATTATTGACTCGCCAACTCGCCAACTCGCCAACTCACCAACTCACCAATTCATCATTTCCTAGTGCTTATTTCGTATTCGTTACTTTTGTTATAGACATTTGTAGTGGATCGTTGATAATCAGTAATTATTATTTTTTGAAATGAATTAATCACTTTATATGCTTATTACCCTTCCAATTTCTGAACTCGTACCAGGAATGTTTGTTGACAGTGTTAGCAAGCAGTTTGAGGGGGTTGATAGTATAAAAATCAAAACTCGCGGCCTAGTTCGCGATAAATCGATCATTAAGCGCTTGGTATCCGAAGGAGTTCAAGAGCTGCTGATAGATTTTACGCAAAGTGATGTGAGTGTTCCTGCCAAATATCAGCTCAAACCTGAAGTCGCTGCTGCAACGGCCAATAACCCTAATAAATTAAAGATAAAAAAGGTTATTTCAGTTGAGCAAGAGTTTGCTAAAGCGAGTGTGAGCTATGAGCAACATAATCGTAATTTACAAAGTTTATATGGCGACGTTACCTCAGGCTTAAAGATGAATATCGCACTGCTTGATGGTATAGCTAAAGATATTGTGGCATCGGTATTTCGTAATCATAATGCAATGACTATTTTAACCCGCATTAAAGATAAGCATATGTACAACTGGCGACATATGACTAACTGCGCCATTTTTGTCACTGTATTTGCCAAGTACTTAGGTTACAAAGAAAGTGTTGTGCAAGAGCTGGCCATGGGTGCCTTGCTGCACGATTTGGGACAAGCTAAATTACCACAAGGGATTTTTTCTAAATCTGAAAAAGTAAATAAACTTGAGATGCAAGCGATTAAAAAGCATGTAGCGCAAAGTTTAGGATTGGTAAAAGGCGAAAAAGGCATTACCCCATTAATGCTTGATATGATAGTTAATCACCATGAGCGCTTAGATGGCAGTGGTTATCCTCGAGGTCTTCTGGGTGAAAAACTTAGTCGACCAGCACGAATTATGGCGATAGTTGATGTGTATGACGCCATGACAGCGGACAGGCCCCATCAATTAGGTGATGAACCGGTCAACGCACTGCGCTATTTACTTGCTAATAAACACATGTTTGATGGCGAGCTAGTACAGCGGTTTATTAAGTGTTTAGGTGTACATCCAGTCGGCACGATTGTTAAATTAACTAATGAACGGTTGGCATTAGTAACCGAAGGTAATCATCAGAACCCCATTCAACCTAAAGTTAAAGTTTTCTATAATGCTAAGCATAGTCATCATATTACGGCAAAAGATGTTGATTTAACTTCACCAGATCATGACTTAAAGATTTTAGCGAGTATCAAACCATTAGATTATCAGCTTAATTTGGCTCGTTTGTTAAAAGAGCATCTGTTGGTTTAAGCGGTTTTTTGGTTATTGCTTTGTTACAGTGTTTTTTAGTTGATTGCTTAGCCGATAATAGCGCACCACTGAAGCAACTCACCATTAATAATAGCCACAATAAAGTCCCATTCTCTGAATGTAACGCACTGCAGCAGCACACTAGTGCGACTAAAGCACAAACAATAGCACCTAACCAATAATGGTTAACAGGGTTATCGCATTCACCAGCTCTAGTGCAGGCACAAAAATTAGCTTTGCAAAAGCAATATACACTTACCCCACAAAAAGCCAACGCAGCAATAATTAATCCTATTTCCACCGCTTCATCTCCTTTGCTAGTCCTGTTTGGCAGTCTAATAGTGCATATTAAACAAGTCAATCTAAATGATAATTAATTGCAAATTGGTTTTTCGCAGCAGCTTATCCGATGAGTTTTAAAAAACTGTTACTTTGCTGTTAAGAAATGGTTTTTATGGGGTTTTTTAACGCTTTGTTACAGTTTTTTATTTAAAAGTAAGGTACTGTGCAAAGGTTTTGAAGTAACTTACTCCTAATAATTAGAGACAACACATGGGAACCCAAGCATTTTGTTTGGTTAAGGAAACACAATGAAATTTACAAAAACTTTAATTGCAGCATCACTTGCTGTTATGTCTGCAGATACGTTTGCAGCGGCTTTCCAGCTTGCAGAGCAAAATGCCTCTGGCTTAGGGCGTGCATATGCTGGTGAAGCAGCAGTGGCTGATGATGCCTCTGTAGTTGCGCGTAATCCAGCTCTTATGTCTGTATTTAAAGAGCAGCAGCTAAGTATTGCAGGTATTGCTGTCATTCCAGATGTCAGCCTTCGTGGCACTGAAGCTAGTAATCAATCAGTTAACCCTGGTCAACTAAACGACAGCAGTATTGCGCCAGCCGCTTTTGTTCCTGCAGGTTATTTTGTAATGCCTATCGATGACAAGTTTGCTGTTGGTTTTGGTGCGTTTTCAAATTTTGGTTTATCAACTGAATTTGAAGCAGATTACCCTGCAGGCCAGCTTGCAGGTGAAACAGAGATTGTTACTGTAAATATGAACGTAAGTGGTTCATACAAAATCAATGAGCAATTTAGTGTTGGCCTTGGCTTAAACTATGTTTATGCAGATGCGAAAATCATTCGTAACTTTGGTGCCAATCCATTAGGTTTACCAGCACAAACTCAAGCAGTACATTTAGAAGGCGATGATACTGGCTTTGGTTGGAACTTAGGAGCTAGCTATCAGATTGATGAAAATAGTCGCTTTGGTTTTAACTATCGTAGCGAGACAGATATCACATTTGATGGCGAGTTTTCTAACCAATTACCTGCACAAATCGGTGGCCTAGCTGGCGTAAGTGTACCTGGAAGTGTTGAAATCACTCTCCCTGCGATTGCTGAGTTCTCTGGTACACACCAGTTAGATGAGAAAACAGGCTTACACTACAGTGTATTATGGACTGGTTGGGATAGTTTCCAAAAGCTAGAAGCTTATGTTCCAGGCAAAGATACACCTGTATTCTCTAAAGATGAGCACTTCTCAAACTCAATGCGTTACTCAATCGGTGGCGATTATCAGTTTAACGATGCTGTACTATTACGTGCTGGTATTGCTTATGATGAATCACCAGCCGATCAAAAACACCTGTCAATTTCTATCCCTGATACTGACCGTTTTTGGTACTCGTTTGGTGTTAACTACACCATGAGCGAACAAGCAAACCTAGATATTGGTATGAGTATTCTCCGTGGTAAAACACAAAACTTTACTGAATCTGATGGCTTAGGTCAGCAGTGGGGCTTTGAATCAAAAGGCCATGCATACTTATTTGGTGCGCAGTATAACTACACGTTTTAATTTGTAGGCGCGGGTTTATCCCGCGCAAATAAAAAGCCGCGTTATTTATTAACGCGGCTTTTTTTGTGTCTAGCTGTGCGGGGTTCCCCGCATCTAGTTACAAGTTTTCGATCTTGGCTTTTTGCTCAAGTAGTTTTGCTTTCGCATCTGAGAACTCTGCAAGTTTCTCATTTTCTTTAGCAAGGACTGCTTCAGGTGCATTGTTAACAAACTTTTCGTTTGCTAGTTTATTTTGCACTTGAGCTAGGCCTTTTTCGGCTTTTTCAAGCTGCTTAGCAATACGTGCAAGTTCGGCGTCAACATCGATTAGACCTGCCATTGGGATCATGATCTCAAGGTTACCAACATAAGATGTTGCACATGCAGGTGCGTCATCTTTGTTATCAAGCAGCGTAAATTCTTCAATTTTAGCAAGTGATGCTAAGAAAGATTTATTTTCTTCAATACGACGTACATCATCCGCAGATGCATTTGCTAGTAATACTGATAACGGCTTGCTTGGGCTAATATCCATTTCACCACGAATGTTACGAATGGCTAAAATGAATTGCTTAACCCACTCTAAATCATCCATTGCTTTTGCATCAACGTTAGCTTCATTGTAAACAGGGAAGGCTTGTACCATGATACTAGTGTTCGCTGTTTCAAGACCTGCCAGTGGCGCAACACGTTGCCAAATCGTTTCGGTAATGTATGGCATCATTGGGTGCATTAAGCGCAGTAGGCTTTCAAGCACAGTGATCAGTGTATGACGCGTACCACGTTGTTGTGCTTCATTGCCTTTGAATAATACAGGCTTTGTCAGCTCTAAGTACCAATCGCAAAATTGGTTCCAAGTGAACTCATAAAGCGTATTTGCTGCAAGGTCAAAACGGTAGTTATCTAAGTGCTCAGTATAGGTTTTAACAGTTGCTTCAAATTGGCCTAAGATCCAACGATCAGCAAGTGAATACTCTTTAACTGCATCATTTGTAAAGCCACAATCTTGCTCTTCGGTGTTCATTAGTACATAACGGCTGGCGTTCCACAACTTATTACAGAAGTTGCGGTAACCTTCAAGGCGGTTCATATCCCAGTTGATGTCACGACCAGTCGATGCCATTGCCGCTAAAGTAAAGCGCAGTGCATCTGTACCGTGGGCTTCAATGCCGTTATCAAAGGTTTTACGAGTATCTTTTTCGATTTTCTTAGCGACTTTTTCTTGCATCAGGTTACTGGTGCGTTTTGTTACTAAGCTTTCAAGGTCGATACCGTCAATCATATCGATTGGATCAAGTACGTTACCTTTAGATTTTGACATTTTATCGCCATTTTCATCGCGAATAAGACCCGTAACGTAAACCGTTTTAAAGGGCACTTGTGGATTGCCGTTATCATCTTTGATGAAATGCATGGTCATCATGATCATGCGCGCTACCCAGAAGAAGATAATATCAAAACCAGTTACCAATACGTCAGACGGGTGGAAAGTTTTCAAATCATCTGTGTTCGCAGGCCAGCCTTGGGTTGAAAAAGTCCAAAGTGCTGATGAGAACCAGGTATCGAGTACATCTTCGTCTTGGCTAAGTGTTACGCTATCAGCAATGTTGTTTTCACGACGTACTTCTGCTTCATCACGGCCAACAAAAACGTTGCCTTCGCTGTCGTACCAAGCTGGAATGCGGTGACCCCACCACAACTGGCGCGAAATACACCAATCTTGTACGTCGTTCATCCACGAGAAATACATGTTCTCGTATTGCTTAGGTACAAATTGAATATCGCCATTTTTTACTGCGTCTTTTGCAGGCTCAGCCAGTGGTGCAACACGTACATACCATTGGTCAGTAAGTAGCGGTTCAATAACCACACCAGAGCGGTCGCCGTAAGGTACGGTTAGAGCGTGATCTTCAATTTTTTCAAGTAAGCCTAATTGTTCAAATTCAGCCACAATTGCTTTACGTGCATCGAAGCGGTCAAGACCATGCAGGCGCTCAGGAATTGGTGCATCAAACTCAAGCTCTTTACCATCAAAGGTGTAGGTTTCGCCTTGGCTTAGAATTGCGGCATCTTTATCGAAGATATTGATCAACGGCATTTGATGACGCTTACCAACTTCGTTATCGTTAAAGTCGTGTGCTGGCGTGATTTTTACACAACCAGTGCCTTTGTCTTTATCGGCATGTTCATCAGCAACAATTTTAATTCGACGATTAACAATCGGCAGTAAAATCTCTTTACCGATCAAGTCTTGATAGCGTTCGTCATCTGGGTTTACTGCAACGCCTGAGTCACCAAGCATGGTCTCTGGGCGAGTCGTTGCCACTACAATGTAGTTTTTACCGTCTTGGGTTGTAACACCATCAGCCAATGGGTAACGTAGGTGCCACATGTGGCCTTGTTTGTCTTTGTTTTCAACTTCAAGATCAGAGATAGCCGTGTGTAGCTTTGGATCCCAGTTTACTAGGCGCTTACCACGATAAATTAAATCTTCTTTGTGTAAGCGTACAAACACTTCTTTAACTGCTTCTGATAAGCCGTCATCCATAGTGAAACGTTCACGATCCCAGTCAACCGATGCGCCAAGGCGACGAAGTTGTTTTGTGATAGTCCCGCCAGATTGTTCTTTCCACTGCCAAATTTTGTCGATGAAAGCTTCACGGCCTAAGTCGTGGCGTGTTTTACCTTCTTCAGCAGAGAGTTTACGTTCAACCAGCATTTGCGTAGCAATACCTGCGTGGTCAGTACCTACTTGCCATAATGTGTTATTACCTTGCATACGTTTAAAACGCGTTAAGGTATCCATAATGGTGTCTTGGAAAGCGTGGCCCATGTGTAAGCTACCAGTGACATTGGGTGGCGGGATCATAATTGAATATGCATCGCCTTTACCTGATGGTTTGAAGTAGCCTTTTTGTTCCCAGTCTTGGTATAACGACTGTTCAATATCTTGCGGATTGTAGGTTTTATCCATTACACAGAACCTTAAATAAGTACTTAAATGAGTTAGTTAGCTATTTATACAAAAGGTATGTTAGCTATTAATATCTTGCGTGGTGATATTAGCACCGAGTTGGCGTAGCTTTTTAAAGCGCTCACGGGCAGCTTGTTTAGCAGTGGCTTCAACGGGCACAAAATCAAAAACTTGGTTAAACCGACGAATAAAGTCCGGCAATTGTGCAGCCAAGTTAATTAAAACTTTACGATTACCGACTGGCGGGGTAGTACCTATTTCAACGGGCGCACCACCTTTTGGACCTTCACCTTGGAGATTGTGAGGCACAAAACTGTCGGGGTCGAATGACCAAATAGTTTCATCAATGGCATGGGCAATTTCAAGATCATCAACGTAAATAAAGATACGATGACCAAGACGATACTGTTCAGCAGCAATATCAGCCGCTAAGCTAAAGTGATCATCAGCCTTGGCTAATGACTCATCTTGTTGCTTTAGAACGAAAAACTGGGCGTTCATGCTCATTGTATCGGGGCTTCCCACAGTATTGAAAATAATACTTAAATCAAAGCAGGGATTTTGCCATATAACGCGTTTTGCTTCAATTAATACGCTAATTTATACGTTAATAAGTGGGGAATAAATAAGGCGCTAAAAAGCGCCTTATTTAAATTTACAATGTATTGTTAAACGCGGGGTTTAATCTTGGCTGGTTTCGCTTACACCGGCACGGTTGAGTAAATATTGCGTAAGCATTGGCACCGGTCGACCTGTTGCGCCTTTGTTTTTACCACTGCGCCAAGCAGTGCCTGCGATATCTAAATGGGCCCAGTTATACTTTTTAGTAAACTTAGATAAGAAGCATGCTGCTGTTATCGTTCCCGCAGAGCGGCCGCCTAAGTTAGTAAAATCAGCAAATGGACTTTCTAGTTGATCTTGATAATCATCCCACAGTGGTAACTGCCACGCACGGTCGCCACTTTGCTCAGATGCTTTTAACAAGTCATGTGCCAGTGGGTTGTGGTTAGATAATAACCCCGTTGCATGAGCGCCAAGGGCAACAATACAAGCGCCAGTTAAAGTAGCGACATCAATCACGGTTTCAGGTTCAAAGCGCTCGACATAAGTGAGTGCATCACATAATACTAGGCGGCCTTCAGCGTCGGTATTTAGTACTTCAACTGTTTGCCCTGACATAGTGGTCAAAATATCACCCGGACGATAAGCATTCGAGCTTGGCATGTTTTCACAACCTGCGAGTACACCAATTACGTTAATCGGTAATTGCATTTGCACCAAAGCACGCATTGCGCCAATAACACCGGCTGCACCGCCCATGTCGTATTTCATTTCATCCATGGCTTCGCCTGGTTTGAGTGAAATACCACCTGAGTCAAAGGTTAAACCTTTACCAACTAGCACGATTGGGGCTTGATCTTTCGCGCCGCCTTGGTAGTTAATTACCGACATAATAGATTCGTTATCACTACCACGACCAACTGCTAAGTATGAATTCATACCTAACTCTGCCATTTTATCTTCGCCAATTATATCAACCGTAACGTTGTCAAAGTTAGCTGCAAGTTCTTGCGCTTGTTCACCTAAATATGCAGGATTACATATGTTTGGTGGCATGTTCGCTACGTCTTTACATAACTTACTACCTGCAGCAATCGCTAGGCCATGTTCAATGGCGCTTTCACCAATGGTAAGTTCGCGGCGAGTTGGTACGTTAAACACAATTTTACGCAGCGGGCGACGCGGGTCACTTTTTTTGCTTTTTAATTGGTTAAATGTGTACAAGCAGTCTTGGGTGGTTTCGACCGCTTGGCGGACTTTCCAGTAGGTGTCGCGACTTTTAACATGTTGCTCAGTTAAAAAGCATACCGCTTCCATCGACCCAGTTTCATTTAAGGTATTGATAGTTTTTGAAATAATTTGTTTGTATTGTTTGTCGTCTAGCTCGCGCTCTTTACCACAGCCGACCAATAGTATGCGTTCACTTAACACATTGGGTACATGATGCAATAACAGCACTTGTCCCGGCTTGCCTTCAAGGTCGCCGCGACGCAATAAATTAGAGATATAACCATCACTGATTTTATCGAGTTGTTCACCAATGGGGGATAAACGACGTGGCTCATAAACGCCAACTACAATACATGCGCTACGTTGCTTTTCAGGACTACCACTTTTTACGCTAAATTCCATTGTCACTCCTAATTTTGAGTCATTTAACCCTTAAATAAGGGTAATAAAATAAAAATCCAGATACTAGCTTAATATTAGCTTATAAACGCTGACTCATTATGTGTATTTGAACTTTATACTTTTGTAGCCATCAATACCACTAATGCGACAATATATCGAGTTGCTAGGTATGATATTTAATGTTGATGACATATAATAAAACCCTAAGTTTACTCAAATTTTCTTACTCTTGAAGTAAAACATCATGTTTAACAGGGGCGATCATTGCTAATTTTCCGTTATTTGACCACTGAAGTTTTAAAGTCTCAGGTCGCCGTATTTTTAACTTTGATGACAATTTTTTTGTCGCAAAAGTTTGTTGTTATTCTTGGCGATGCCTCTGAAGGCGGCATTCCTGCTAAGTTAGTGCTGTCAATGATTGCACTAAAGTTACCGCAATTGGCATCATTAATATTACCGCTAAGTATCTTTTTAGGGATTATTCTCGCCTATAGTCGCATTTATGCCGACAGTGAAATGACCGTTCTCAAAGCCTGTGGTGTTAGTGAATGGTACGTAGTGCGTGTAACCTTAGTTTCTAGTGTGGTATTGGCGCTATTGGCAGGAGTACTGACTTTATATATAGCCCCATGGGCGAGTGAGCAAGAATATCAATTGAAAGAACAAGCCAAAGCGGATGCCGGGTTATCAGCGCTGCGGGCTGGGCGCTTTCAACAAACAGGTAACGAAAAAGCGGTGGTGTTTATTCATAACATCGAAAAAGGCGGCAAAGAACTACACAAAGTATTTGTAGCGCAACTACCAGACAGCGAAAAAGATAATCTCGCACGGTTAGTATATGCGCAGCGGGGTGTAGTGATCGAGCAAGAAAGCGGTGAGCAGCAATTGGTACTCAGTGACGGTAAGCGTTACGAAACCGACGGCAAAACCCCTGCGCTAAATTTAACCGAATTTGATGGCTATAGCGTACAAATTCGTGAGCAAGAAATAGAACATCAACGCCGTAAACTTGAAGCTGTGCCGACCATAGATCTGTTTGCGATGAAAACGACAGACGCGATTGCTCAGTGGCAGTGGCGTCTTGCTATACCGCTTTCTATTCCACTACTTACTTTATTAGCAGTACCATTGAGTGTCGTTAATCCGCGCCAAGGTAAGTTTGCTAAATTAGTGCCTGCCATCAGCTTGTATTTAGGTTATTTCATCTTATTGAATGCTGCAAAGTTTGCGATTGAGGATGGTAAAATTCCGCCTTCAATTGGCCTGTGGTGGATCCATTTAAGCGCTTTATTTATTGGCGGCTTTTTGATTATCAAAGGGCGACCGCTCGGCGCATGGTTAAAAGCAGTATTAACTAAGCGGGAGTTAGGCGCATGATGAAAACGCTTGATTGGTATTTAGGCCGCAGTGTTTTACAAACCACCGGTTTTGCTTTGATGGTCTTAGTTGGGATCAGTACCCTGATTAAATTTATTGAGCAGCTTAAATCAGTCGGTCGCGGAAGCTACGATATTGGAACTGCTTTGCTATATACCTTATATAGCATGCCAGATGATCTTGTGGTGTTCTTCCCAATGGCCGCTTTAATTGGTGGCTTAACGGGGCTTGGGGCACTTGCATCAAATAGTGAACTGGTGGTGATGCAAGCCGCCGGTATGTCGCGTTTGCAAATTATTCTCTCAGTAATGAAAACCGCAATATTTATGGCGCTTTGTATGATGGCATTAGGCGAGTGGGGCGCACCAGCGACACAACTTAAAGCGAAAGAAATGCGTAATCAAGCAATACATGGTGGTGATGTATTTAACGCTCAGCAAGGTGTATGGGCCAAAGATGGCAATAACTTTATTAATATAGAAGATGTTGACCAAAACGGCGTATTACATGGCGTGAACATGTATCATTTTGATAGTTCACTACAACTTACACAAATTACCAAAGCCCGCGAAGCGGTAGGCCGTAAAGACGGTTGGTTACTTCGAGATGTAAATAAAGTGCAACTCAGTGAAGAGTTGATCAGCACACAGCAGCAAAAAGAAGAGTTTTACGAATCACAACTTACAGCTGAAAAGCTGGGTGTCGTATCGGTAAAACCAGAGTCTCTGTCATTTACAGGGTTGTGGTCATATTTAGGTTATTTGAAACAAAATGAGCAAGATACTAGCACCTACGAGCTTGCTTTATGGCGTAAGATTATGCAGCCAGTATCGATAGCGGTGATGTTATTAGTGGCGCTGTCGTTTATATTTGGCCCACTGCGTACGG
This sequence comes from Pseudoalteromonas sp. SG44-1, assembly GCF_014164315.1. Lineage (NCBI taxonomy): Bacteria > Pseudomonadati > Pseudomonadota > Gammaproteobacteria > Alteromonadales > Pseudoalteromonadaceae > Pseudoalteromonas > Pseudoalteromonas sp. SG44-1. The sequence goes on along the minus strand of NZ_JACJEW010000015.1, from coordinate 15,832 downwards.
TGACGATGGGCGCGCGGATTGTAATGGGCGTAGTAACCGGTATTGCATTTCACCTAACCAATGAAATATTTGGTCCTGTGGTGATGGTGTATCAAATCCCTGCGATAATCGGGGCGACTTTACCAAGCATAATATTTATAGGTTTTGCGACTTACTTGCTTAATAAGCGAAATTGATAACGGGGAGCTAGCAGCCTAGCTCCTTATTGCTAATCTAAAGAACGATAAATTCGTTTGTTTTCTTCTTTTGTTAGCGCAACAACCTCGGTTTTAGACAGGTAATCTTGCAGCGCTCGTTTGTTTTTAAAATCAACTAATACCACTAAATTACCTAAGCCAAGTAATGCGGTTACGCTGCGAATAACGGCTTGTGGCCAACTAATTAGCTTACCATCGCGAGTTTGTACTTTTAAACGCCATGCGCGCATACCAATCGTTTGGCCACTCTTAGTCCAAAAATAGACAAAAAATATAATATTTACACCAACGAATAATGCACTGCGAATACCGTACAGCAATGGAGAGTCCTGAATTAAGGCGGCCGGATCTTCTGTCTGCATAATTAGATCTAAGCCAATTAACCCCTGAATGGCTGCAAAGTAAAGTATGGCAGTAAGCATAGATAGCGAAATCACAACTAAAGAGTCGTAAATTAAAGAGGCAAAGCGACGCCAAAAGCTCGCACGCGGAAATTCAGCAGACATAAACAAACTCACAAAGTTAATATGCGCGCTAGTTTAGCAAATAGCGAGACAAATACTAGCCGCACAGTTAGTAGCTTTTATGAGTGAATGTTAATGGTTGCTCAATTGTTAAGCGGTTGATCGTGGTTTTGTAAAAAACGCTTGCTGCTCCTCTTATTGTTTGTATAATGCATGGCATAGAGACAAAGACAGCTTGATAAGTCCTAGCTCTAAAGTGGTTTTTCTTTATCTTCTCATGTTAGAAGGTTAAAGAAAAATGATGCCAGCGTGATGAAATTGGTATACATGGGGGATTCAAAATCCCCTGCCGCAAGGCGTGCCGGTTCAAGTCCGGCCGCTGGTACCACTTTTAATAACCCTGACCACATTGGTCGGGGTTTTTTTATGCCTGAAATAAAGTGGTCAGTTGTTAGTTTATAGCCATATGATGTGGCAAACGATTAATACCGTATAATCTGCATTAATCGTTTGATTTTTAGTTAATTACTTCTGTATATACAGACGCTATCGCATAGTTTTAAGAATTGAATACTTTGTGTTACTGATTGGGCTATTTTTCCATCTGAGTATTTGTCTTGGTTGCTATGAGACCTTAAAAACCAATAGCCGGCTTTTTCCTTTTTGAAAAGTTTGTAGTTGATCACATCAACTTCTTCAGAATTATCGATACAACTGCTTATTGTTTCATCTTGACTACAAGGAGTTACGAAGCTCATGCTATTGTCTTCTTCAAACTGCCAACGGCCATTAGGGCCAAAAATACCACCGCTATAAACAATGGCTGTACCGTTATCGTGAGGCTCTATAACGGCATGTTTGTTGTTATTTAACAAGTTTAAATCGTTAACATAGAAGGTTTTCATATAATCTTCTTGAGTCGCATTATAGGTAGTATCTGCTTGGGCTAGATTAGCGTAAGAGTAGCTTGATTGTTTTTTGCTGGAGTAAAAATCGTCTACAGTAGCAATGCGATTATCGTAGAGTTTTACATAGCGTACATTTCTAGTTTCAATACCTATGGTGAATTCTAAAGTATCGCCCAAGTTGCTGAACGTAATATCATAAGTAGACTCTTCACCAGTAAGTGCGTCTTTCACTGAGTAATGTCCTGAAGTTTCTGAATCAACCGTGATAGGTGCATTGATTATTTTAAAGGAACTTCCATCAGCTAATTGCACACTTGAATACAATGGAGATAAGCCGAATAACACATCACCCGCTGAAAATTCAGGAACTGGCGCCTCTGCAACACCTCTAAATACTTTATAGGTTTTGCGATCAACAAGCTCTTTTTCAAGCTCAGGCCAATTAGCCGTATCTTGAGATGTTTGAGGGATAAAATGATAGGTGACTTCAAAAACAGCAAAATCATCTAAGCTTGCAATGAGTTCGGCTTGTTTTAATTGAACAGAAAAACTGATTTGTTGATATGAGCCATCAGTATTTTGAAACGTTTTTGTATAGTCTTGCCCAAATATACTATTACCTTTCTCTTCAGGCTCAATAAATTGATATATACCGTCAGTTAGAATTACATTCTCGTGAAATCCAGCCAACTGAGTGTAACCTTCTGCTTTAATCGCTACATTGGCAAAGAAAGTATATTTGACGCCTTCTTCATTACCTAGTTGGCTTAGTCTAAGTGTTTGCTCTTGGCGTTGATCGCTATAAGTATCAAAACTAAGCGCTTTTTTCTCGCCTTTAATCAGGGTAAGCCAAGTGAATTCGGTTTCACTTATGTACTTTTTAGCTAGGATAGAATTAGCTTTCTTAGCTAAAATCTCGAGAGGTATAAACTTTGAACGCATGCAATTTGCAATGCATTCAAACTCTTGAGTATGCAGTTCAACATCATCTGGGTTATTCCAGTTAAACATAAAGTTGTCACTGTCAATTTTTGCAAAACCTGTTTGGTCAGCTGAAAAATGAAATAGTGAGCTAGAGTCAGCTGTAGTCCACGTGCCGATTAATTCTTTATCTGCAAGTGTAATTGCTTCGCCAGGAAAGTTAACGGCATCATAGTGAACGTCAATACTTAGGTTAAACTGGTTCGACTCTTTACCATCACTAATTGATAGGTCGACTTGATGTTCAGCTATGTCAAAAAAAGTAGGCGAAGCACTGAGCGTTAGTGTATTTTCACTTAGTTCATAGCTTAGCCAATCAGGTTTGTTTATTACAGAGACAGTTACTGTGTCGTTGTCTTTATCGCTTACAGTAAGTGCATGTTCTAAACTAGATCCCGCAGCGAGTTCAAAACTGAACTCACCCGCTATAGTAGGTTTGTTATTTGCTGCTTTTTGTTGTTCTTCAGAGCTACTTCCCCCACCACAGGCAGAAAGTAGTAAGGTTAAAAGGCAGACAGCTGTTGTTTTTAGTTTCATCACTAATTTTCCTTAATATTTTATGCGATTATATCAGATGGTTAACTTGAATGGACCAAACGTAGGTAAAGTTAAGAAGGAAATGCTTTAAGTCATTAAGCGCTTTGTTGAAGATTCTTCTATTGAAGTTTTGCTACTAAAGCTAGTTATATGAATGCCTAGTTAAATGAATACAAAGGCTTAAACAAATGATAAAAAAGTTAGGCAATCCTAATTAAATCATAGCAAAGCAAGTCGACACTGTTTTTCAACGTTTTTATAAACGTGAAGCGGACCAAATTGGTCGGTTTTTTATGCCTGAAATAAAGTGCTAAGCCATAAGCTTTGGCGAGAGCTTGAAGAAGGGTAGTAATGACGCTGCTTGGTGAATTATTAAATGACATTCAACTGGATTGAATGCCATTTAATAGAAAAACTATTTTTAATCAGCTTAGTCGATTAGACTCACTTTGCATTGGTAGGTATTATCACCCACTGAAAAACTGCCTTTGCCATTCCATTGGTTATCAACGCCAAAGCTTGCCGTAAAAGGTGACTGGTAACTACCAATTGCAGGTGGTGGAAAAGACACCACTGCTTGACCTGTTAGCGCGCCAACTTTAGTTACATCATTATAGCCAGTTGCATGCATATGGCCCGATGCGCTAGCGGTGAAATGAGGTGAATGCTGCGTTCCTTCTTGGATGCTGCCATTCGCTCGACCATTTAATGAACCTGTTTTTGGATCTACAGCAAACTGAATTTCCATAGAGCCACCACCAACAACACCAGATTGAAATTGTAATTTAACGAGATATAAGCTTTCATCAGACATTTTCTTGTTCCTTTTGTAGATTGCATTCGCACTGTTATATGGATACTAAGTAACCGAGTGAAATTGTAGAATGACCACCACAAAAGACATATTACAGCGTATTACATGAAGTTGAGTTTGAGGGCGTACAGGTTTTTTTATCGTTGTTTTTTAGAATAGGGGTTGCTTTTACAAAGTATTCGCTGATTAAACTAAATGTTCTTTTTAGTATTTCTTTTCGAAGCTAGCTACACTGGCAATAGTATTGTTGCGACTGCACCTTGGTGTTTTTCTTTATTCGCTAAGCTCAAACTACCATGATGCTGCTCTATCACGTTGCGACAAAAGCTTAGACCAATCCCTTGACCTTGTTGTTTAGTGGTGTAAAACGGCACGAATATGTTATCGGGGTTGGCAAGGCCTTGGCCGTTATCATCAATGGTGATGCAGCTTACTTTTCCTTGCTTATGCACACCTAATGTTATTTTAACGGGCGGGGTGCTTGCTTCGATGGCATTTTTTATTAGATTGATCATGACTTGATGAATAAACGTGCGGTCGGCCTTAAAAGTTGCGGCGTCTGTTACGCAGCTAAATGCAACGTCAGGGTATATTGCGCACACTTGTTTTAAAAATGTGTCGGTGTCTATTGCTACTATATTAAGTGCCAGTGGTTTATTTATATCGCCATAGCGCGTGACAAATTCATTAAGATAATTACAGCGCTCACTTATAACATTAAGTGCTTGTATTTGTCGTGGCTCGGTGAGCTTCACGGCGAGATTTTCAGCCATTGCAGTAACTGGTGTGAGTGAGTTGCGAATTTCGTGACCGAGTACGCGAATAATTTGCTGCCATGCTTGCAGTTGGCTTTCGCGAAGGGCTGAGGTGATGTCGATCATAACAATAAGTTGATGACAGCTGCCTTGCTCTATAAATTCACTGTGGCGTATTTGCCATTGCTGGGCTGTAATAACATCGCTAAATTGCCAATGTGCGTCTTGCTTTGTAAGCCCTAATTGTTCAGCGCTTGCATAGCGTAAGGTTTGCCATTGAGTCTGTTTAAATTCGCTAAACGCATTATTGGCATAACTGAGCTTATTATATTGATCGAGCACCATGATCGGCACATTAAAATGCTCAATTAATTGGTACACCAAAAAAATATGCTGATCGTATCGCGACTTCTTTTTAAATAACTCTTCACTTAACTCAATCAAGCTTTGTTGTAATTGGTGAATACTCCCCGCCTGATAGCTGGGCTTAACGAGCTGGTTATAATCTTCGTTTAAAATGGCATCTAGGTGGGCGTAATTGCGGTTAAAGCTGTTGATCACTTTTTTATAGGTACGAATAAACAGCTTAAGATAAATAGCTAAAAATAGGATTGAGATAACGGCAGAAGTAACAACAGATAAAGCAAAATATTGGCCAATAAAATAGCACCCCAACGCTGCTAAAGTGCTACTAAAAAATGCAAAGCCAATTAAACTGCGTTCCAGCGATGAGTGATAAAGACAACTAAGTGTCATACTGCTTTTCATACGGTAATCCTGTATTTTTCAAGGCGACGATACATAGAAGATTTACCTAAACCTAATAATTTAGCGGCGTTAGGAATATGGCCTTGGGTCTGCTTGAGGGCTAAATCAATTAATTGGCGCTCTGCGTGCTCTAGTGTCATTAGTGGTAATGTGTTATTGATTTGACTGCTGTGCAGGTTTAAGTCATCGGCGGTCAATGTGTCGGTTGTTGCTAACAATATTGCCCGTTCAATCACATGGCTTAGCTCGCGTACATTGCCCGGCCAAGTATAGTGGTTTAATTCCTGTTTAGCGCATTCACTCAATGTAAGTATGGTGCTTGAGTATTTTTTAGCATGTAAATTTATAAAGTGCTCGCACAAAGGCACTATATCTTCAATGCGTTCGCGTAGTGGCGGTATTACAAACTCCAAAGTGTTTATCCGATAGTATAAATCTTCTCTAAACTGGCCTTGTTTTATCAGTGTGGCAATATCGCCATTGGTGGCACTGATCAAGCGTACATTGGTTTTTTTAGTGTGACTCGCGCCAACCATCTCAAACTCTTGGCTTTCGAGTACCCGTAATAATTTTGCTTGTTGTGGTAGTGGTATATTGGCTATTTCGTCTAAAAATAAACTGCCGTTATCGGCCAGTTCAAAGCGGCCAATGCGCTCATTTTTAGCATCAGTAAACGCACCTTTTTTATGACCAAACATTTCGCTTTCAAATAACGATTCAACAATAGCCCCCATATTCACTGCAATAAACGGTTGTGTATGGCGCGTTGACTGCTGATGAAGCCATTGTGCTAATTGGCTCTTACCCGTACCATTTTCACCGGTTAGTAAAATGTTAGCATCGGTTTTAGCCACCTTAGCTAACTGACTTATCAGTTGTTGCATAGCGTGTGACTGATACACAAATGCAGGCGAGGCACGATCGTTAAGCTGTTGCAGCAACTTTTGATTTTGTTTGTTTAACTTTTTAAGTGTGAGTTGCTGATCGAGCAATTTTAATAAGCGCTGGTTTTGCCATGGCTTTTCAATAAAGTCACACGCACCGTGTTGCATAGCGCGAACCGCTAGATCTACGCTCGACCACGCAGTCATTGCGATGACAGGGATATCTAACTGTTGTTTATGTAAGTGCTGTAAAAACGCCAAACCTTCGTCACCTGATGTGGTGTCGCGGGTAAAATTCATATCGAGCAAAATAAGGTCAATCGCTTGGCTATCTTTAACTACTGCTTGCGCGCTAAAAGGTGAGTCGCATTCGAGCACTTGGTAGCCGTTATCTTCTAAAATAAAGCGCGCGCTTAGGCGGATTTCGGGGCTATCTTCAATGATCAAAATAGTGGCAGGCATAAACTTCCAAATAGGTGAATAAGCACAGGTTGATTGTAGCGTATAGCGATTTCTATGCCAGTGATTTTATTTTTGTATTTCAGCTTGTTAGCTATTTAAAGGTGATTTCAGTAGGTGTTCCAGTCCGATTACGGACTGCTTGCGTCCGATTTTGGGTTAGCGTGTCTGTCGAAGTGAAAGCCTTTAACTAGGGCCAGTCTCAAATTGATACTGAGGAGTCCGGTATCGCCGCTCAATAAGAATTTTTAAATAGTACATACTTGTAATTGTTTGTATTTATTGATTTTTAATGTTGGCACGTGTTTCGCTATAGCTTAGATATACAAAGCATAATGCGGTGCAATATGGACATAGTAAAAACAAAAGTAGTCAAGCAGTTATCGCTTTGGCATAAGCTAATTTTATTACTGGCTGTTATTTTAATTGTGGCAGTGATTTATCAGCGCAGCAGTCAAGTAGGTGTGTCAGTATCGCGCAGTAATATTATTATTAGTGATGTACGCCAAGGCGCGCTTGCGATTACGGTTACAGGTTATGGTGAACTTAAATCTGCGCAGCAGCAATTGCTTACGGCAAAAACGTTGGCCACTGTGCAGGCTATTTTATTAAAACCAGGCGCAATAGTGACCAGTGACTCAGTGATTGTGCAGTTAGCCAATCCAGCGCTTGAGCAACAGCTCGAAAATGCGCAGCAAGAACTTAATAAACTCAATGCTAACTTACGCCAGTTAAGATTAAACAATACTCGCGAGTTATTAAACGAGCGCTCTCATGTGGCGCAAAGCCATGCCGCTTACGAAAATGCCAAACTAAAATTAAAAGCTGAAACCAGTTTGGTTGAACAGGGCATAGTCTCAACGCTTAATTATCAGCGTAGCGTGTTAGACGAGCAACAACTTCGCCAGCAATTAGCAATAGCTAAGCAACGTTCAGAGCAACTAAAAGCCGTGCACATAGAATCTGAAAACATTCAGCTTGAGCAAATTAAACAGCAACAAGGGTTAGTAGTTATGGCACAAACACAATTGGCCAATCTATCTGTAGTAGCGGGAATGGATGGGGTATTACAGCGTTTACCGATTGAGCTTGGGCAAAGCGTAAATGCAGGGCAAGAAGTTGCGCTTATCGGCTCGGTTGATTCGTTAATTGCAATTATTCAAGTACCACAAAATCAAGTAGATGATATTCGGTTAGGGCAGCTCGCAGAAGTAGATACACGCCGCGGTGTTGTTATGGCAAAGGTGTCACGCATCAGCCCTGTGGTGAGTAATAATACAGTAGAGGTAGAGTTATCGTTGCCTAAAGAGCTCCCTGAAAATGTTCGGCCGCAATTAACCGTCGATGCCAATATTAAGGTCGCACAGCTAAAAGATGTTACTTATATCGAGCGCCCAGCAAACGTAAAACCGCACAGTGTAAGAGATCTGTATCAGGTAAACTCACAGCAGCAAAGCGCACACTTGGTTGATATCAAATTTGGTCGCGAGGCTGGGCGCTTTATCGAAATACTAAGCGGCGCACAGTTAGATCAGCAATTGATTATTTCAGATTTAACCAACCTTACTCGCAGCAATAGCGAAATTCTAATTAACTAATGAACAGGATAAAAATAATGACAGAGCAAAAAATAACGAACACCCAAGCCGATGTCGTATTAGCAATGAAAGGAATTAGTAAGGTATTTGAAACCCAAGAGTTACAAACCTATGCACTGCGTAGTATTGATTTGTGTATTTATCGCGGTGAATACTTGTCGATATCGGGGCCATCTGGCTGTGGTAAATCAACATTACTTTCATTATTGGGTTTACTTGATATGCCAACCAGCGGTGAATATTTAATTGACGGTAAAGACGTCTCTGCACTTTCGCTGAATCAGGCTGCTGAAACTCGCAATGCAAAAATAGGATTTATTTTTCAATCATTTAATTTAATTGATGAGTTAAGTGTGTTCGACAACGTGGCATTACCACTGCGTTATCACCACTATAAACCAAACAAGCAAATAATTGCTGAAAAAGTAAAAGCGTGCCTTGAAAAAGTAGGGCTTGGGCATCGTATGAGTCATAAACCTAACCAATTATCTGGTGGACAGCAGCAACGCGTGGCGATAGCCCGAGCGCTGGTGACTGAACCGGCAATATTATTAGTTGATGAGCCAACGGGTAATTTAGACTCAAAATCGGGAGATCAAGTTATGCATGTATTAAGTGAGCTACATGCAGCCGGCACCACTATTTGCATGGTGACACATGACCCGCGTTACTGTGATATGGCTACAAGGCAACTAAAGCTATTGGATGGTGAGATGCTAGGGGCTGTGGGTATAAAAGATCAGCTAAGTGCTTAAATAACCTGTTTAGTGAGAGTAAAATGGAATATCCAAAAATAATAAAACGTCAATGGCTATTAAGGGATAACTTAACGGAGTGCCATAATGACTTATAATTTAAAAAATGCATTACTTAATATAACTAATCATAAAGTTTACAGTTTAAGTGTTGTAGCGACGTTAAGTATTGTTTTAGCTGCATTAATTACTGTATTAACACTTGCCTATATTATGCTGTTAAAACCATTGCCATACCCTGAGCAAATGCGGTTAGTAAAAGCTGAATATGCTCAAATAGACCAAACCGGGGCGCTTAATACCCGCGCTTTTAATTACCCTGCACTGATTGATTTATATAAAAATCATAAATTATTTGAGCAAGCTGCGTTGGTGTATTACGGTGAACAACGCCTTGATGATGTAGCGGGCTTACCCATAGTAAACACCTCATTTGTTACCCCTCAGTGGTTTGAAATGTTTGCAATTAAGCTACATTTAGGACGAGGTTTTACGCAAACTGAAGCTCTTGATAGTTTTAACCCCGTTGCCGTTATAAGTTATCGAACATGGCAAAATGACTTTGCCAGTAAAGAAAACATAATAGGTCAAACACTTAGTGTGGGCGCTCAGCAATTCAAAATTATAGGTGTGGCTGCAGCCAACTTTAAATCGCCTGCACTTATCAAAACAGGGCAGGTCACTGACGTATGGTTGCCGTGGGATTATAATTTAACCTCTGCAGAGGCTAAACCATTTTGGTGGAACCGTTACTCGCGCAGCCATTTTGTGGCTAAATTACCAAGCGATGTAAGCATTGAGCAGGCGAGTAAAAGGTTATCGCAGTATGTGGATGATGTATGGCAACAGCATATTACGACCGAAGCATTCTTTGCAGGTTGGCATATCGAACTTGAGCTAAACACCTTGCAAACAGTAATATTAAAAGAGACACCGCAGAATATTTATTGGCTCATTTTAGCTGTAACGGGGTTGGTTATTATTGCCTGTGTAAACATTAGTAACGTGTTTATTGTAAGAACTGCAGCGCGTAAACACACATTAGCACTGAGTGCGGCGCTGGGCGCAACACGGTTTACTTTGTTTAAACAGTTTTGGCTGGAGGTTGCCTTACTAATAGCCTTAGCAAGTATAATAGGCCTTGCGTTAGCGGCGATTTTTTTAGCAACCTTAAGCGATTTTGCCATGGCAATATTACCGCGCGCCAATGAGCTTTCTATTAATGCAGTATCATTCCTTATCACACTGGTTAGCGGCTTAATATTAACGACGCTGTTCGCTTTTTTATGTACGCGAATAGTAAATTACCAACAACTGATAAGTAGTTTAAAGTCAGCAGGAAAAGGGACGACAGTGCAGGTGGGCAAGCGCGTATGGCAAGGCTTGGTCGCTTTTCAAGTAGCTGTAGCGTGTACATTATTGTTTATTAACTTTTTAGTTTTTAGCGTTAATAAAAGTAATATTGACGAGGCTTTCACACTGCCACTTGAGCAATTAACGAGTTTAAAGGTTAATGTAGCAAGCCATGTGGCGGCTGATAGAGACAAAGCAAATCAGCTATTAGAGCAAGTAGCTAACGAGCTTGCTTTACTGCCAGAGGTTAGGCAAGTAAGTCGTTCATCATCACCTATAAACGATAATTTAATTACTTGGTCATTGGTTGAGGTAGCAAGCAATCAAAACGTATTACCTTATGGTAAATCAGTTGATGAGCAGTATTTTTCATTACTTAAACAACCCGTATTACAAGGACGTGGTTTTACAAACGAGGATACTAAAAGTAATGCGAATGTTATTATTATTAATGATGTACTAGCAGAAAAATTATCAAATGATGGTAATGCATTGGGTATGCATTTGAGTTTTGATATAACTTCAGGGCGCGAAAATGATTTAGTAATAATAGGCATAGTTAAAACAATGCTTATACCGGGGAAAACGTCGCTTGAGCCTAAAGCTTATTTGACTCGTGCTGGTTATAATTCATTTATTATCGAGTTTAAAAATGCTCAGCACTTAACAAAAAATACGCTTAACACCTTATTACAATCTATTGATTCAGGCTTATCAGTTCATCAATTAGCGCCATTAAATGCACAGCGCGATACAGCACTGTTTCGTCAATATGTAGTATCGGCGACAACGCTGATGATCATTGCTGCCACTATTGCCTTAACCAGTATTGGTTTGATAGGTATTATGCGCTACTCAGTGTTATTAAGGCGTGCTGAAATTGGTATTCATTTGTGTGTTGGCGCAAAGCCACTGGCATTGTTTTTGTTAGTATTTAAGCAAAAGGGCAGCGCAATCGTAACGGGTATAATACTCAGTATTGCGTTATTGCTGGCTTTACAACAACCACTACAACTGATTGCGGATGGAGTACCGCAAATTATGCAGCTTGGTATGTTATTCATGACTTTATTGTTTGTAATTGGCCTTGGCGCACTGGCGTGTTATTTACCTTTAAGTGCCCAGCTAAAGCGCCCTGCAATTTACGGTGTACAAGGATCACAACAGTAAAGTGTGTAGTTTAGGAGGGACTGATTGAGTAAAAGGCTTAAATCAGCTCCTTCAACTAGCTCTTTTAAAAACACTTTATAAAATTTGGCACGTTGATAAGTTAATAATAATTATAAAGATGGTACGGGCTGAATGTTATTATCTGCAGTCTATACAACTAAAAATGCTACAACAGGGATTTCAGTCAATGATTGCAAAGTTAGATAATGCAAATGAGGCAGTCGCAAAGCAAATTTACACCACCTTTCAACGCTCTTATAAAATAGAAGCTGAATTAATAGGTACGCAGAATTTTCCGCCTTTATCGCGCACTGTTAATGACATACACAATTCGCAAACGCTTTTTTATGGATTTTATGACGATACTCAGCTTGCAGGGGTTATTGAACTGGTAATTATCAATGAGCGATTAGAAATTAATAGCTTAACGGTTGACCCAAAGCATTTTAGAAAAGGCATCGCCGATAAGTTAATCCGCTATGCGTTAACTAACTTTATTGAAACAGCATCAACAGCGATAGTTGAAACCGCAGTAGTTAACGAGCCCGCTATTAAGTTATATAAAAAGCATGACTTTGTTGAGTTTAAAAGATGGACGCCCGAACACGGTATTGAAAAGCTGGCCATGCTTCGAACTGGCATTGTTTGATTCAAAAGCCACAGTGTAAAAAACGTTGTAAATTCAATTTCTTTTCAATTATTAGTTTAACTAGCAAATACTTATCGAAAGGTAACCAACGGTTGTTATTTTGTTATGCCAATCACTTAAGTTTTACTGTTTACGCTTAACCAACCATATTTAAACATGATTTTTGAAATACAAATTTTATGTTTTAGATCACTAAATACTTAGTAACGATAGGTTACTGTATGTGGAGTATTTAATACGTACAAGGGTAGAGGTTACCTCTTCAAGCTCTCAAAACATAAGAGGTAGGTTGAGACGTTTCATTTTTCGAGAGGCATTATGAATTTAAAAAACACGACAACTCATTACAATACGCTCTCCATTGCTTTGCATTGGCTTATGTTCATATTGATAGTCGCTGTTTACGCAAGTATTGAACTGCGCGAATTATTCGACAAAGGGACTACAACCCGAGATGCCTTTAAAATGTGGCATTTTATGCTTGGTTTATCGGTTTTAGCTTTAGTAAGCGTTAGGCTAATTGCTCGCGTAGTGGGTGGCTCGGCTCCTGATATAAAACCAGAACCAGCTAAGTGGCAAAATAACCTGGCCAAACTAGTGCATGTTATTTTGTATGGTTTCATGTTTGCTATGCCTATTGCTGGATGGTTAATTTTGAGCACGGCAGGCAAACCAATTCCGTTTTTTGGTCTAGAGCTGCCGCCATTGGCCAGTAAAGATTTAGACTTGGCTAAAACCATCAAAGAGCTGCATGAAACCGCAGGGGAAGTTGGTTATTACTTGATTGGATTACATGCCGCCGCCGCCTTATTCCACCATTATGTTTTATCTGATAATACGGTTGCAAGAATGCGTTTGCCGAAAAAATAACAGCGAATAAAAATTTTAAAAAAGGGAGATTCAGTCTCCCTTTTTTAATTTTGCTACTTTCTGTTTGACTTAACGCTATTGCCACTTTGACGAAGTTCGGCTAAAAGTGATCACAGGAAATTGAAATTGACTAAATATAATAGCTAATTAAGTGCTCAAACTGTTGTTTGCGCACATATTCAAGGATATGTGCGGCGCGTGTATATTGTTTTATTTAGTTTTGCTTAAAGATAATAGAAAACTTAGTGATAGTAATACCTTAGCTAATTTGTTAAAACTATATAAAGTAAAAAATGAGCGTGGTCGTAGTAGAAAGATCCGCCCTTCGCGCACTATAAAATTGTTGAACTAAGCCGCTACGCGGAGATCCTATTCTGACCATTTGAGCCACACTTACCTTGGGGTTATCCCATAACTTGGAGGTAAGTCATGAATACACTCATTGAACAAGTCAAAACTGAAATAGCCTATCGAGGTTATTCGCAAAGTACATGTAAAAGCTACTGTGAACATTTACTTAAACTCAGTCACTATTTTAATAAACCGCTTGACTCGATTACGGATGACGAGCTTAACGCCTTTTTTAACGATCCCGCTATTCGTAAACTTTCTAGAGCAAGTCAGAAAATACAAATAAACAGTATTTGGTTCTTGTTTAAGAATATTTTACATCGGCCATTGAACTTAGATATTGCACTGCCAAAAGCGAAGTCGCGCGGACCTACCTATTTATCACGTGATGATATGCGGCGGCTGATAGAAAGCTGTACGGATGATATGCGACTAAAAACGTTAATAGTGGTTTGCTATGGGTGCGGTTTACGTATTGGCGAATTGTTACGTATCAAAGTGCAAGACATCGATGGCCAGCGTAAAACCATTTTAATTGAACAAGGTAAAGGGGATAAGTCACGGTATGTTGTAGTTTCAGATAGCGTACTAAACCAATTACGCAGTTACTGGAAAATGTATCACCCAACGGGTTGGATGTTTTACTCGCGATTGTTAATGGATAAACCTATGTCAGCATCGACCTTCAGGAAGCCATTGAGAAAACACGCACAAGCGTGTGGTTTAAAACACTGTAATCCACATGCACTACGCCATGCTTATGCAACACATCAACTTGAATCAGGAATGCCACTTCATCAATTGCAACATCAGCTTGGTCATAGTGATATTAAAACGACACAAAGTTACTTACACTGGTTACCTGAGTTAGGGCATGGCGGCATTGATTTGCTTGCGAGTTGGAGTAAACAATGAGCGCTTTGCACCTCGCTGATATTTTAAACTCAAATCTTGAGAATTATCGGCAACATCATACGATGAGCTATCAACAACTGCGTGTCTGTCAGCACCTTCAATCATGCAGAACAGGTCAGCTCGGTTATCAAGCATGGCAATGTGATAGCTGTGGGGAGTCGCAGCAGATTGGGTGTAGTTGTCGAGACCGTCACTGTCCGCGTTGCCAAGGCATGGCCACGGCTAAGTGGGTGCGAAGACAGCAAGAGGATTTATTACCGTGTCGGTATTTCCACCTTGTTTTTACGCTCCCTCATGAGTTGAATATCATTGCTCACTATAACCCAAGTGTGTTGTACCAGTGTTTGTTTAAAGCCGTATGGCAAACGCTGTGTAAATTTGCGAAACGAAAGATGCATGGCCAGTTAGGCATGACAAGCGTACTGCATACATGGGGGAAGAACTTAAGTCAGCATATCCACTTGCATTGTTTGATACCCGCAGGTGCACTTGAAAAAACGCACTGGCATGAAATAGAAAAAGACTATTTATACCCCGTAAAAGCGTTATCAACAGTCTTTAGAGGAAAAATGCTGGCGGCGCTCAATGAATGCGATAGTTCATTCGCGAAGATAAACACGCCAACCAAATGGTGCGTGTATAGCAAAGCCTGTTTAACGTACAGTGAAAAGCTAGTTAGTTACCTTGCTCGTTATACCCGAAAAGGCGTGATGTCAGAATCACGATTAGTGTCAGTGAATGAGCAGTCAGTGAGCTTTAAATATCGCGATTATGCAGATAACAACCGCGATAAAGTAATGACACTGAGTTGTGATGAATTTTTACGGCGCTACTTACAACATGTATTGCCGAAAGGGTTTATGCGCATTCGCCACTATGGTTTTTTAGCTAATGCGTGTCGTAAGCGAAAGTTAGCCCTGATAAGGGCTCATGTATCCACCGCATGCAAAGCGGTGAAGCCCAAAACAGAGCAAGAACCATTGATACCGTATTGGCCTTGTCAGTCATGTAAGGTTGGTATCTTACGGTTTATTGGTGTGATAACCTCAGATATTTCGACGAATGAAATAGTTCGAACGAGTTAGCAGCTTTGCTTGCTGCATTAAATCAATGAGTTAACCTGCTTAACTGCTCAGGCTACTCGCGATTGTGCGTGAGAAAAAGATCATTGCTTAACGGTGAAACATTAGGTTTAATAGGTGCATAATAAACGCTGAGTAACGCAGGGATAGCTTAGATACGATAGACACGCCAGTAAAGTTGGCTTGATATCGCTTAGGCCATAAAAAGCAAATTCCCATAGCATAAGTAACACCAACTCTGACACACCGAGCAGGTAGCGCCTCAGTCCAACAAGCGATTATGCAACACAAACTGCGTGTCGCATAAATACTAAAATGTTAG
>NZ_JACJEW010000159.1:0-1689 GCF_014164315.1 Pseudoalteromonas sp. SG44-1 | reverse complement strand
TGACCTTGTGGTGCATAACTATATATCAACATGCTTACAGTACCTTGCTGAGCAGCCAGATAACCTTGAGCCACTGCTACCTTGGAACATTAAACAAAGCTAGGTGTCGTTAGCTATACGCTTACGCTTATTGCACAGGTTTTACAGATAAGAAAGCAGAACAATTAATCGAGTTATTTACTAATAAGAAAGAAATGTTAACAGAATCTGATTTGTATATAAGGCCATTGTATCAAATAGATGAAACTATCCACTTGTGTATTCCAACATTACTGACAGGACAGTTTACTAGAGTTGTCGACTATTATGTGAATACAGAAGTAGCGCCAGCAGTTAAGAGCAAGAAAAGTGAAAACAAAGGGAGATTCTTTGAGCTGGATTTTGTTGATACTCTTGAAGAGCAGATTAGAAAGAATAAACTGCTGAAAAACATCTTTTGTAAAGTACTGAATGTAGGGTTTGAACAAAGACCGGGAAAAGACAACGAAGAAATCGATATCATTTTAAGAATAGGGGAAACCTATTTAATAATCGAAGCGAAGTCTTTTACATATCGAATAGGTAGTTCTGGCTTAAAAAATAATATAAAAACAATTACTGAGTCTAATTTAGAAAGAAAAAAACAGTTTTTCATTGATGATTATGAAAGGTTTAAGAAA
The DNA here is from genome assembly GCF_014164315.1 of Pseudoalteromonas sp. SG44-1. NCBI lineage: Bacteria > Pseudomonadati > Pseudomonadota > Gammaproteobacteria > Alteromonadales > Pseudoalteromonadaceae > Pseudoalteromonas > Pseudoalteromonas sp. SG44-1. The sequence goes on along the minus strand of NZ_JACJEW010000159.1, from coordinate 1,030 downwards.
AGCTATGACCCTACTGCAAATTTCGTATTTGATGAAGCGAAGGTTCTATGTTGCTACTTATCAAGTGCGCCTCATTGTGTTGGAATTCGTTTGAATGGTTATCCAGTAGTGGACCCCTCAATTATCGAAAGATACTTTGGAAACAGTAACTTTGTAATGGTTAATCAAGATAAAGGAATAAAGAACTTTTGCTTTTATAAAAATGAACTTGAAGCAGAGAAAAATCTAAAGAGGTATTTAGATGAACTACCTCAATTAAGCCATTACAGAAATTGTTTTAGTTATGCTCGCTCTAATTTTCAAAGACTTTATAAAGGAAAGAAAGTTATATTTGACGAGCCGTACTTTGATTTTGGTTCTGGTCGCATAGAGGGTGAATTACTTAAAACATGGTCATTAGCAGATAGATGGCATGCAATTAAATAGTTAAGGTTTTTGATAATGTTTATAAAGACTGAGATAACATCCGAGGACGATTTCTATTCCCTAGATAGTTTATCTAAAGAGTTACCATGGTTAGATGATCGAGAGTATCAATCAGGGATCTTAGCGTTGTGGGAAGAGCTCAAAGATGATGAAAGTAAAAAGCTAGTAATTGATTTGCTTAAGCGACTTAAACATTTGAATGACAAATGCATGAACAATAATGCATATAAGATAGTCGACAAAATAAAAGAATGGGAAATTAAAGCAGATAATGTAGTGCTGGTTGCTACATCTGATGGTGATGAAATAGATGGTTCTGTTGCAGGCCTACAATTTTTAAAGAATAAATTAGCTACATTGGAGGGCTGGAGCGAAAAATTACTTTTCTCTAACTTTGAAGCAGCTTTGGACGATATTAAAAGGGGGATCACGGAAGTATTAATTTTTGATGACTTTATAGGTTCTGGAAAAACGATGGTTACGGAGTTTTTCAAGTTAGTTGTCGCCTCAAGTTAAATTTTATGCCGCCCGCATTTCTTCTTTTTTCTCAGGATTCAAATTTACTTCGTTTATCATTGACCAATCTCGTGACTTTCCTGACCAA
>NZ_JACJEW010000158.1:0-1707 GCF_014164315.1 Pseudoalteromonas sp. SG44-1 | reverse complement strand
TAAATAGTGACTCATTAGACGTACGCCAGCCATTTCATTCATACACTGCTATTAATCAACGACCTATTATTATTCCGCCAATGGAGTCTATAGGGCTTATTGCAAATAATAACCCTAGTGGCTGGACTGCAGAGTTTGTTGATAATTTAAAAAATTACAGTAGCTCAAATACGCCGTTTATTTATCAGTAATTTAACACTCTCGATTGAAGTGACAGAAATAGTAGAAGAGTAAGTGCAAGCACAAGCACTTTGACGCAATAACACAAGTTTTAATGAATGCACTTATTTATATTACCTCGTAAATAAGTGCATGTAGTAAAAGGATAGTTTTTGATGTTTTTTAAAAAATACAGCATGTTTTGCGTGCTCTCTCTTTGTGCCAGCTTGGTACTAGGCGGTTGCTCAGAGCCATCATCGCAAAGTTCACCACAAGTAGAGGTTGATGTTGCTAAATACCCATGGGCTAAAGAGCACAAAAACCATCCAGAGTGGCCACTCGAAATACGCGAAGAGGTGTATGGTGATGCAGATACATTTTCAACCCCGCGGTTAATGTTTTGGAATAAATACAAATACAGTGAGATACGCACGCTGTGGTCATCGCGTTTAGATGGCTCAGACAGGCGCCGCATAATTCCTGAAGAAGTGTTTATACAATTTAGACCTGTAGGGCTGCATAAGGCAGTTCGCTCACCAGATAACCGTTATATAGCAATTTCGGGTTATATCAATGATAGAGCGACACGCCAGCTTTACGACACCAAAGAACAAAAACTAATCACCATGTCAGGCGGGGGGGGGGCATCCTTCATTTAACTGGACCTCAGATAGCGATAATGTGATTTTTTATGCAGATGGTAAACATTACAACTACCAGGTATCAACAGCCACTCTTACACAGCGCAAAATAATTTATTCAGATGAGCTGTTTTTACTCCCGGGCGATAAAGAATTTTTAGCGGTAAAGCACGATGGCTTTTGGATACATAAGTTTAATGGCGAAATAGTGCGTAAAGTGAATTTTGGTTTTCCGAAAGCGTGGGAGATGAAAAACCACCGTATTTCACCGGATGGTAAGTATTTAGCGTTTATGACCCACGCCAGACCGAAAGCGCATTTTCACTGGGTGAATATTGCCAATCCTGATATAGAAAGTTCGGAAGAAGGAACTGGCGGCGGGATAATTTTCTCTCCAGAAGAAGATTATCAATTGCAGTATTTAGTAAAACATTTACAAGAGCGTGATGAAAAAGGGTTCTATCTTTCAGAGCGTATTATAAAAACAAAGAATATAGTGACAGGTGAGTACTCAGAGGTGTTAATAAAAGAAAAATATATTTGGGGTATGCGGCCTTTAGCTCCTATCGCGATTACAAATTTAGCAGCAAAAGGACAATAAAATGCATGAAATGAGCAAAGGATCTGCAAGCCCGTTAGTGTATTTACTAACTGGATATGTTGAGAATAATAAACCGGTTGGCAAATTAACTCCGGTAGCAAATCGAATCGTGGTGGCCGAGCAGCCTAAGCTAGCCACATACGATACAAAAAAACCTATTGTATTAAAAACAAATAGCGCCGGTATTTTATCAACAATAAATAGTGACTCATTAGACGTACGCCAGCCATTTCATTCATACACTGCTATTAATCAACGACCTATTATTATTCCGCCAATGGAGTCTATAGGGCTTATTGCAAATAA
>NZ_JACJEW010000157.1:0-1737 GCF_014164315.1 Pseudoalteromonas sp. SG44-1 | reverse complement strand
AATCAGCTAAAAGCAGAAACAAGCTTTAATAAAGGCATGCCCGCAAAACAGAAAAAAGCTATGCGCAGTACAGGTTACCTTGAAAAGGTATTGAAATCATAGGCTTTTTTCATGCTCTTGCCCTGAGTATAACCCAGCCCTTGCACTTCAATGCGCGCCTCATCAATACCTGCTTGAGTGACTAAAATATTTTTTATAGCATCGGCTCGTCGCTCAGATAGTGCCATATTATAATCGTAATGACCCAGATCGCATGTATGGCCTGCCACTATAATTTTAAGCGATTCGTTGAGCTCAAACGCTTTTAAAACCGCTTCACTTTGCTGCAAAATAGCATCACGGTATTCATCGATTACCTGCTCACTATTAAGTGTAAACTGTGCTTTAATTACCACGTCTTTTACTATTTCTTTAGCACTTAAATGCTCAAAGTAATCGTTAGCAACCGTTTTATAATGCTGCTTAGATTGCATTAAATTAGGGATATTTGTACCAAATTGCTGCAACGTCGTTTGCCCAAGCGCTGCAATGTTTATGGTTAAGTCAGCTATATTGAGCGCATTGCCTGTTGCATCCATTGCCACCTTAGGAATGCCAAGCTTTTTACCTAAACTATTGTTATAACTTTCCATTGCAGCTGGTGTGTTCGCTGGTAAGCGCCACAGATTTTCTGCAAGTGCTTGCCTCCACCCCTCGGTTGTCATAGCAGCACGCGCACTGCGTAGCTTTTGCCACGCATCTTGCCCATCTTGCATCGCAAATACCGCGTCTAGGGTTGCTTGAATGGTTTTATCTGCTGTTTTATTTAAATGGGTATGAATTGCCTTGGCAATTTTACTGCCTAACACAAATTTACCATTAGTGGTAAAATTGCCGTTACTGGCACTGGCGGTTATATCAGTATTAACTAACCCGGCGGCGAGTTGTGCGCGGCCTTTAGCCACCGCCCAGCCATGGCAAAAACTCTCAAAGCCACTGGCTATTTTTATTGGTTCATCGCTCACTTTAGCGCGGCCAATTTCTTTACCATTTTCATCTTTTACACTGATGTTTTTTGGGTCGTAAGTGGCATGCTCGGTTTTTAAATCTTTGGCATAACTAATTAAGTGGCTATAAAAGCGCGGGAATTGCTTTATTATTGCCTCTTCAACCGAAAGCGGATCGCAATTAATTACATCAAACTCACCGGCTTCATTTTTTATATCAAATCGGATCATTTCGGCAAGTTCATAGTAATAATATGTGCCATCAAATTGAATAGATTTAGTACACCATCGCTCAGATTGTCCTTTAAATAGATATTCTTCAAGCTTTATTTTGATTCTATATAACCCTCTAGGTAGTTTCTTGTTAGTACCTGATATAACTGCTAAGTTAGTTTCACTGTCGAAAGTAGCAAATAAATCTTCACCCACAGGCGGTGACAAAGCAATATTTTGATCCGTAGAAAGAAGCGGGATGTTTGGATTAATACTTAATATTATCGCCCGTGTTTTAGCCAACACGTACGCTTGAATAGGCTGTTCTAAGTTGGTAATGAGGACTGTTTGTAGCTCTAATAACGGCGTATTTGAGCTACTGTAATTTTTAAATTATCAACAAACTCTTTCGCCCAGCCACTAGGGTTATTATTTGCAATAAGCCCTATAGACTCCATTGGCGGAATAATAATAGGTCGTTGATTAATAGCAGTGTATGAATGAAATGGCTGGCGTACGTCTAATGAGTCACTATTTA
>NZ_JACJEW010000156.1:0-1744 GCF_014164315.1 Pseudoalteromonas sp. SG44-1 | reverse complement strand
TTGTGTACGCCCGACATGGGCATTGACTTATGAGGTGAAAGTCCTCTGTAGGAAGATCACCGTTTAAATAACATACTGTTATTAAACGATAACTACTAGCGAATGGCAAGGGCTAAATCGCGAGAGATAGTCTGGAGGAAGCCGCTAGCAAATCTGTGAGCTGATGAACAAAAACATCATATGAGGCGTAGGCTGGAGACGAGCTAGCACAAGATAGCGAAGTCATGTGATCTAACGGCCACCGTAAATGATGCAGTTGTGCAGAGAAAGTCGATGCACCTTATTCGGGGAGATCTGATAAACACGCATCCGCGCTAACGCTTGGAGATTACCAGTTAGGGACTGGTTGTTCAACCCTTGGCGCTCTGGTTGCTGCGACCTATAGCGAGCGAAATAGCAGTAAACAAGCGTTAGTTTAGACGCGCTTTATCGAGTAATCGCTAGAGTGATTCGTCAGAAGTCAGCAGACGGCATAGTAGCCAAACGCCCATCGTAATGGAGGGGACACGGTGAAGGCCTGAACATCTTAACCAGAGGAGAAACTACAAATGAACTTGAATTCACATAGATCACCGTGTTGTGATAGTGATGAACAGCGTTCGACTGTGAATAATACCTCGAATGAATATAACCAAACAGATCATGACCTTATGGCAAGGGTACTAAGCAACCACAATATTAGCGCATCATGGCAACATGTTAAGCGCAATAAAGGGGCTGCGGGTATTGATAATATGAGTATTGAGGAATTTAATGACTTCGCTAAGTTACATTGGCTGGGTATTAAACAACAATTACTTAACGGCACTTATCAACCCTTGCCAGTCAAACGCGTGATGATACCCAAACCTGATGGCGGTGAGCGAATGCTTGGGATCCCTGCTGTTATCGACAGAGTGATCCAACAAGCCATTGCTCAAGTGATCAGCCCTTACTTTGAGCCTAAATTTTCACCACATAGTTATGGTTATCGCCCTCATAAAAGAGCCAGTCAAGCAGTGAACCATGTTCAGTCTTGTGTTAAACAAGGTTATAAAACAGCGGTTGATATCGACTTGTCTAAGTTCTTTGATGAAGTAGACCATGACATGCTGATGAATCGTGTTGGCCGTAAAATCAAAGACAAAGCACTCATGCGCCTACTCGGTAAATACTTACGAGCGGGGATCGCAGAGCGCGAAACAGGTCTATGGTTTGAGTCAACCAAAGGAGTCCCCCAAGGTGGGCCATTATCCCCTTTACTTTCCAACATTTTACTCGATGAATTAGATAAGAAGCTAACCTACAAACACCTTAAGTTTGCACGTTACGCTGATGACATAATCATTTTAGTAAAAACCAAAAGCGAAGGACTAATAATCCAACAGGAAATTACTGCGTTTATCACTAAGCGATTAAAGCTCAAAGTGAACGAATCGAAAAGTCGGGTAGGTCCTGTATCAGGCTCGAAATTTCTCGGGTTCACATTCCGTTACGGTCAAGTGCAGATCCACGAACAGGCGCTAAAGAAATTCAAAGCAAATGTCAGGGAACTCACTAACCGCAACTGGGGGATCTCAATGACCCTACAAATTCATAAACTCACACAGTATTTACGCGGCTGGGGACACTACTACCTAATAGCCAACGCCTATCAGCTAACAGTGGATTTAGATCATTGGATCCGCCGTAGGATAAGAATGTGCTACTGGCGACAGTGGCGTAAACCTCGCACCAAAGTACGCAGTTTAATGAAATTGGGGGT
>NZ_JACJEW010000155.1:0-1763 GCF_014164315.1 Pseudoalteromonas sp. SG44-1 | reverse complement strand
CGAGTCTACGCATTCGTAGCAGCGGGTTTACCCCGCGACATAATTCCCCCGCAGCCCACAACGAATTATTATTTGATGATAAAGCCAATGACAGCAACGAATCGATGGAAGCCGCTATTGCAGTCTTCCGGCCCTTTACCCAACGAAAGTAGGCAAAGGTGACCCTGTTCAGTATTTACGTAAAATAAACTGGCAAGACTTAGGCAAACAAGCCGCCAGTGAAGTCAAAGCAGTTATTAAAAGCTTTAGAGATACTCTTAATGACATTTCAACCAGCTGGAAATACGACCTCCTACTGCCAGACTCGGCCATTGACGGCATGCAAGCTATGGTCAAACAGCTTGATGAAGTCACCCCGCAAATAGACCAAGGCGTAAGAAACGCCGCAAATGAAATTGGCAATCGCGTAAATAAAGCCCTCGATGAATTAGAGCCACCGAAATGGAATGATTTGAAGGAGGCTCAAAGTAAAAAATTTTCTAATTCAACCGACAAAATATACAGCTCAAATTTACTCAATAATCGCAAGATATATAAAAACGATCTTGACTTTACGTCAGAAATAGCACAAATGTTGATTCAAGTATTAAAGATAAAATTGAAGATGATAATAGCTTTAGGAATAACCCTTCGCTCCAATATTAGTATGAAAAATTTAAAAAAGAGTACTGGAAACTTAGAGCAAAAGATTTTGAGTAGGTAAATCTGTATGAATAAATATAGTGAGTTAATCAAACAACTTGATTTGAGTGAACACGAAACCTTTTGGCAAGGTTCGGCTGACTTGAAAGAAATAGCACTACTTGAACAGCTAATTTCGATAAAACTCCCGCCTTCATTAGTTGGTTTTTTAAAAGAATGTGGTGGAGGTGGGACAATCGATGCGGAGGTATCTGGTATTGAAGATAATAATGCTACTTTGAAGCGTGGAGGAACGATATTAGGTGACACACTAGATTGCAGGGAAACATTTGAATTACCCCCCCATTTAATTGTAATTTTTTATAAAGAAAATGAAATTTGTTGGTGCTTAGATTCTAATACCCAAGAAAAAGAATACCCACTGGTTAATTATAATTTATTTAAAAAACAAGTTGACGGAGTAATAGCTGATTCCTTCCTCTCATTCTTTTGTGATTATGTTGAACTTAGAACCTCGTAGAATCTATTAAAGCTAATTGAACACGCTAAGGACAGCATATGCAACCAGATATTAAAAACGTTCCACAACACCTAGGTCAGTTCCTTTACGAGCAAATAAAAGAGCCGTGGCTTGAAGCCCAACTCATTTTAAATTGCGAAGATGAAAACGTACTTGAATGCACAGCTCACTATCAAACAGCGGATGATGCAAGCGAACAACCAATTACCGTGACAGACGAGATAGTCGGTTTATTCAACACCCTATTTGATAAAGCCACCCAACACCAACCCGAAAACTGGACGCGCGCTATTTTTACCATAACGCGCCAAGGCCAATTTAACCTAAACTTTGAGCGGGATAACAATAATGATGAAGTTATCACTGCACAGCAAACACATTAATTCATAACCTAGATTCAAATAAATAATTACCCGCTCTTTAACAACATGGGTGTTGTTAGGCTAGGCGCTAATACAGCCGCTGATTAGTGCCCTGCCTTTCATTTTTGCACAAGTAAATTCGAGTCTACGCATTCGTAGCAGCGGGTTTACCCCGCGACATAATTCCCCCGCAGCCCACAACGAATTATTATTTGATGATAAAGCCAATGACAGCAACG
>NZ_JACJEW010000154.1:0-1779 GCF_014164315.1 Pseudoalteromonas sp. SG44-1 | reverse complement strand
GCCATAAAAAGCAAATTCCCATAGCATAAGTAACACCAACTCTGACACACCGAGCAGGTAGCGCCTCAGTCCAACAAGCGATTATGCAACACAAACTGCGTGTCGCATAAATACTAAAATGTTAGGAGAATATTTTGCCAACGCCGAATTTATATGTCCTTTATGCACAAAAGTCTCATGAGGTAATCAATAAAGTTGGTTGGAAAAGTTTTTCTGTGATTATACTTTTTGCATTACTACCCCGATTAATGGAGAAATACTTTAATGTGTTAGGGGCTATACCGGGACAGATACTTTTTGTAATTTTGGTATTGGTTGTATTTCATTTTGTACCTTATTATTTATTTTTAAGTCATAAGAATGAACGTATTTTAATTGGTTGGTTAAAAACAGTGATTTGCAATATATTACTAATTTTTTCTGTATGGCTAATCTATTCAGGAATCGGACGTTAGATAGATGAAAAATAACAAAAAATTTGAAGGCGGAGATTTTGGAAGAGCGCCAAAACGCCGCTTAAATTGGTGTTATGTGTAATCTCAAATGAAACTACTGTTTTTAACCTCTACATGTATCGGTCTATATATTCTTATCCTATGGCTTAGTACCAGATATCGAGAAGATAAGATTTCTTCCTTAAAGTGGGTGTTGCAAGCAACGCTAGGAACTTTGTGCGTGTTATGGCCGATTCTATTTATAAATCAATTTTGGGTATTGTTTTTAGCAGCATTAGTTATAGTTTTTGCTTTATTTGTAGGCGCTCAGGGTGGTGTGTTTGGTAGGCTAAGCAAAAATGGTATTTTCGGTGGTATTTGGTTAACAATACCCTTATATTTTTATTTAGTAACAAACACATAACAAATCACCGCACCAGACCCGAACTACGTTCCTCAAATTTGCATTCGCTTCGTTTATTGTATGTTGTATGCAAATTTGTTCCACTTCGTTCGGTCTGGTGAGTTAGGCGTTATCTGAAAAGGAGTTTTTAAGAATGGCACTTTTTTCGATTTCACTCGGAGCCGTTTTCTTTTTAATATCTATCGCCTAGTTTGGGTTCGTAGCTTTGTTTTCCCAAGTAGAAAATTCAGGGTTCGCTTTTGGTTTTATTTTTGGGGTGTTTCCAGCGTTACTTGGTATGTTGCTTATAGTTCCTAGTTCACTGTATAGAGCTATTTTTGTATTTACACAGAAACCAAAACAAACGTTAGCTATACGCTTACTTTAAATCAATAAATAAATTCGTTTACTTCGTCTGTCGATGCACCAGTTATGCAAGTCGCTTGCGACAAATACTTACAAGGGTCGCTGCGCAATAATCCTTACGTTATTAGTAAAGCATTTGCTTATAGCCCTCTAAAGCGCAGCATCTCTGAACCTAAAGACCTTTTGCACAAAGAGCAGAGAAAGAGAAGGAAATGAGGATGAGCTTGAAGACTAATGTTAGCATGCATTAAACACATTATATTAATAAAGATAGCCCATAACTTCTCAAAAAAGCCACTCAAACACCTGCAAAAACGCCAATTAAAACAACACGAAGTCTTCTTTTACGCGAAAGTCAGTTGTCGATTGAATCAAAATAGGAACTCGGCTATAGTTAATGCATCAATAAAAATAAATTAAAAACGAGTAATTCTATAGGCTCGTTATGTGCTTGCATATTCTCACCAGCTTTGATCACCCAATGGCATTAACTTTGATCGCTTATTCTCATTAAGCTTTGATCACGAAAATTACGCGATAATGATCACTTTTGTGTTCTTAATGATTTTGCCGATC
>NZ_JACJEW010000153.1:0-1945 GCF_014164315.1 Pseudoalteromonas sp. SG44-1 | reverse complement strand
CTCGACTGAATCAATAGTCTTATTATATAAATATCAGTATATTAAGTGAACTAAATGTATAGATTAATCGATCATAAGCAGCAGATACTTAGACCAAAAGGTGATCAGAGTTTTCACACAGTCTGTGCCATAAGCAGACTGTCGCAACCTTAGACTATTGTTAGCAGTATTAATTGATACGATCGTAAGCTGAAACTTCATTTTTTATGCAGTAAACGATTTGTCTGTAGTTATAATTATACTCTCCATCACCTTTCCACTTATGCATGCACCTTAATACAATCTCATTTTTAGGAGCTATATCCTGATATTTTTTAGATTGTTGGCCTAGTTGGAACATCGCCTCTTCTTCTTCTTTTATACAGTATTCTTGTTGCCTATAGTTAGTTGACCACTTGTTTTTACAGTAGCTTTTAATACCTGAAACAAAAGCATTATCACCAGAATCTTCTCGTTTTACTTTTTTAGATTTATCTAAAGAAAATAAAGTTGCATTACGTACGGTATCCTCATTAACACCCCACTCAACGCGATATTTATAACCGGAAGATGTTATAGCCTGAATAAATTTCATCCCTTGCTCAGGTGATTTATCTAAAACTTCTGCACTTGGAAGGATCTTAAGAAAATCAGCTTTATTTACATTTGCAGGTCGACCACAAATCATATAAAAATTTTCAGATCTTTTTACGTGCATTGTAACTGCATTTTCTAGTCGCTCTAAGGTACAATCTAAGTTCAGTGCTTCTTTAAAGTTAGGTCGACTTAATCCAAGAATCTTTGAGCTATCGAAAGGTAAATTTTCATCCGCTGTGTCGCAAGGCGTGTCTTGAAACGTAATAACACCATTACTATTGCATTTGTATATCTCCGCATAAAGTGGAGAACTAAAAACACATATAGTTACTACGATAATAAATTTACTCAAAATACTCTCCATGATATTTGATATAACTGGCTAAAAACTGCTAACAACTTTATCAGAGGACTCTTTCCCCATTTTAGTGCGAAAAACGTCCTTATTTTGTGAACTTACATTAATAACAAACAGTTTAAGTTATTGCTAGCTATAAAGTAAGCGTCTAGCAAAATGCACCTGCCAGTAACTCGTCAAACCGATTAAACTATTTCTGAATTTCAATTAGGAGATAGCCATGAGAAAAATGCGTAGCCTTGAGCAGTGGCGCAACATTATCGAAGAACAACAAGCCAGCGATTTAACTATTACTGAGTTTTGCCAGCAACATGCCTTATCAAAAACAAGCTTTTATGCGGCACGAAGTAAGCTTACTGCTGCATCTGGTAGTTTTGTTCGCGCAAAAGTCACTAAACACGTTGATCCCACTGAACAGCAACAGCCGATCATTATTGCTATCGGTAACGTGAAAGTCAGCTTGCCATCCACAATGCCTGCCACTTATCTGAGTCAACTGTTACGCGAGCTTGCCTAATGAAAATGTTCGTTGAACCTGCACATATTTACCTCTATCGCGATGCCGTGGATTTTCGAAAATCCATTGATGGTCTGGTCGCAATCGTTGAGGGTGAGCTTGAACGTGATGCCTATACTGGCGCTTTATTTTTATTTTGCAACAAAGCAAAGGATAAACTCAAGCTGGTTTACTGGGATAAAACGGGGTTTGCTTTGTGGTACAAGCGATTAGAAAAGCAAAAGTTCAAATGGCCAAACAAAGCCAGTCTGCAAGAATTTGAGCTCAGTCCAGAGCAACTGGATTGGTTGTTGTCGGGATATGATGTGCTTGGTCATGAAGAGTTGCGGTATAAATCGATGATCTAATCGATCATATTGGCAGTAAATGATCGTTGCCACACCGTCTGTTTTATCTTTGCGTCAAGCAAGAAAACACCGTCAAATTCTGTTAAATTGCGAACATGAAAATTGATGCACACTCACTTCCTGACGACCCAGAACAACTCAAGCGCA
>NZ_JACJEW010000152.1:0-1957 GCF_014164315.1 Pseudoalteromonas sp. SG44-1 | reverse complement strand
TCAAATAGGGTGTTGAATAAATCGACTATCTCGTCCGTCACGGTAATCGGCTGTTCGCTTGTATCAGCAGCAGTTTGATAATGGGCTTTGCATTCAAGTACGTTTTCATCTTCGCAATTTAAAATGAGTTGTGCTTCAAGCCACGGCTCATTTATTTGCTGATAAAGGTACTGACCGAGTTGTTGGGGGATGTTTTTAATGTCTGGTCGCATATGCTTTCCTTAGCGAAATTTTGGGGTTATTCAAAAATATTTGCTGTTTTAAGTAAAGATCTTATTGCCATACTTAAAGTTGGGAAGCTTTCTAGTTCTTCCCACGTGAAAGAGTCTACTATCTGAAATTGATTTACCTCAAAGTTATAAACCACTCTGGAACTGCTTTCATCACAAAAAGCGACGAAGTTACGTAAAGATTCTTCTATATGAAATTCTTGATTGGCTTCAATAATTCCTGCTAAGTAATATGGTTCATTTTGTTCTTTAGCACTATAGAGATTTAATCCATTTACAGAAAAGCCATTTGATATCTTTAATAGATCTAAAAGTTCATTTGGAGGTTGGAAGTTGAAAGCTTAGGTGAAATGCGTATTAAAAGCTTTTAACTCATCCAAACTTATTGGTGTAAGAAAAAAGCCTTCGCCAAAATGAGTTTGCTCTTCTGAGTTTTTCTCTATCAGGTAATTAATTAACTTTTTTATATCACTCATAGTAACTTTGGTCTGCCCCTACATAGAAACTTAAAAAGGTCAAAGAGATCTAATAAAAGGGCTTTAACCCATAACATTTTTGCATGCTAAGCTAGCGCTACTTAAGCCTTTTCAAATCAAGTTTAATTTTGCTGAGATAGCTGTTTTTCATATAATTGCTGAATGTCTATTTCGGCTTCTTCAATATAGTCACAGTCACCATAATCAATGGCAAGCTTCAGTCGTTGCTGAAATAGATTGGTTGATTTTTCAATTTCGCCTAATTCAAATTTAAGCACGGCTAGTTGGAATATGCTGTTAAACTTATTTATAAAAGTATCTTCAGGGTAACCACAGTCTGTTTTTGACATTTCTTTTAGGTAATGCTCAGCATCTTCCATCAAACCAAGTTCGTAACTATTGTTTGCTAAATTATTTAAAATGAGATGTTTTATTTCTTCTAAATCAGGATTACTCAAAATTTCTTTATTAAGCTGCAACGCTTCTTTATATCGCCCAACCTCATGGAAGCAAGCCGCTTTTAACGCAATTAAATTAGACACTTCGTTTTGAGTACGGTGGTTAGCATTAGCGATTGCTGCTTGTAAGTATTCAAGTGCATTTTGATGTTCATTGAATTCACTATATGCTTCGTATAAACGGTGATTTAAAGAAAATACTTGCTCTTGATTTAACTTTTTTAAAGTTGCATTTAATTCCAAAGCTATCGTTGAGTGACTAATAATTTCAGATTCATAATCATAACTCTTAGAGTAAATCATTGATAAGTAGTAATTTGCGTATAGCTTTTCTTCATTTGTTTGCGAACTAGCTAATAATTCACTTAAATCCTCTCGCATTCCAGAGAAGCTAAACATACGTTCAGGGTCTTCTATCGTTTTACCCAACTCGAGGATTTTAGATACAAGGGTAGATTTTTTTGACTTAAATATTTTGTTTAGTAATGTAGAACCCACATTGAGCTTTTTCATTTCATTCATCCTTAAATTTTAAATTGGCTTTCTAGTGCATTTACGAAGTAACGATGATGTCATGAACGGTATTCTCACGCTCAAAATTGAGATTAAATTGGCCTTGGCGATTAATCGTGAAAATGGCGCGCGTCCAGTTTTCTGGTTGGTGTTTAGTGGCATTCACAAATAGGGTGTTGAATAAACCGACTATCTCGTCTGTCACGGTAATCGGCTGTTCGCTTGCATCGGAAGCAGTTTGATAATGCGCTTTGCATTCAAGTACGCTTTCATCTTCGTA
>NZ_JACJEW010000151.1:0-2001 GCF_014164315.1 Pseudoalteromonas sp. SG44-1 | reverse complement strand
AATTCTTGCTAAGTTTGTATCAACCAAATACCCCGAATTTGCCCCTGAGTTTGTTGAAATACTCACCGCCTTTGGTCCACGACTCGATCAGGAGTTAAGCGACTAATGGCCGATATGAATTCACGTGAGTTCTTAGCTGAAATAGAACAGATCACCGGCTCACTGCGCCGCGATATTGAAGCAAAAGAACGCAATATTGATCCAAGCCCTGCAGCGATTAAAGAACGCCGCAAACGCGTTCTTGGCGGCGACTTTGAGTTTTTTGTGTATACGTATTTCCCCCACCACATGTGGCTAGACGACGATCAAACAGCCTCTGAGTTTCAAAGCTATTTTATGAACTGGTTTCCCGAAGCCCTCAAGCTTAAAAACGGCTGGAAAAACTGGTTTGTGGCACCCCGTGGTGAAGGTAAAAGTACCCTAGCTGTAAAAATTGCCCCTGTTTATGTAGCGGTGTTAGCGCTATTGCAAGACCCTGATATTTGCCAAGACCTGGGCTTAGCTAAAATAAAACAATTTATCGACTTTGTTATTTTGTTTGGCGCTGAAACCAAAATGCCAACCAAAACATTAGAGGTAGTTAAAACCGAGCTGCTTAACAATAACAACCTCGCGTTAGATTTTCCCGAGGTTTGCCAAAAATCCCCAGTTTGGAAGTTAGGCGAGTTTGTAACAGCCCAAGGCGTACGCTTTGAAAGCCGTGGTGCTGAGCAATCAGTACGCGGTACGTTCCATGGTGCCAGCCGGCCTAAGCTACTGCTATCTGATGACATTATTACCGATGCCGAGGCAAAATCGCCCACTGAGCGCGATAACCGTTGGCGCTTCCTAGAAGCTGCCGTGCAATACCTTGGCCCACCTGACGGCACAGTAAAATTCTTAGGTGTAAATACCGTATTAAATAACGACGACCCAATAAGCCGCGCCGAAGAAGCACCAGGGCACATTGTTCACCGTTTTAAAGCCATTAAACAAATGCCAGAAGACATGGACCTATGGGAAGAATGCCGCGATTTAATGATACATGACGACAAACGCTTTGAAAAACGCGCCGCCGCCAAAGGTGAGGCAGTTTCAACCGAGCAAAAACCGTCGTTTAAGTTTTGGATCAAGCGTAAAAAGCAAATGCTTAAAGGCGCAACAACGAGTTGGCCAAGTGTGCGTTCGCTTTACGATTTAATGTGTATGTGGGCGGCTAATAAGCGTGAGTTTAACCGCGAAATGCAAGGCATAGCCAAAAGCGACGAAGAAGCTATTTTTTACCAGTTTGATTTTTGGGTTGATCGCCTAAACGAATGGATACCCTACGGCGCATGTGATCCAAGTATGGGCAAAACCGAAAAAGCCGACCCGAGCGCAATATTAGTGGGCTTTTACTCTAACGAATTGCAAAAGCTACACGTTGAATACGAAAGCCGTAAAGTACGTGGTACCAGCCGTTTACTTAACGACTTAATACGCGCTCAAAAAGAATATAACTGCCGCGTGTGGGGCTTTGAAAACAACAATGCCTTTGATTTTATGCGCAGCCAATTTATTACCACAGGCCTAGAGAAGGGCATTGCCCTGCCGTTACGCGGTGTTACAGCGGTTATTAGCGCTGAGGAACGCATAGGATCACTTGAAACCTACGTGACCAATACACCAGCGCAAATTGCCTTTCATTCGCACTGCCGCTTATTGCTCGACGAGCTTGAAAACTGGCCAGAAAAACAAACCGCCCATCACTACGATTTAAGCTGTGCGCTGGCTATTTTATGGATGGTAGCCAGCACCGGTGCAGGTGGTATGCCGCGTGTTAATAGCCGCAAAGTCACTAAACAAATAAGGGGCTATCATGTATAGCAAGCCACGCATTAAATCTACAGCATACGCCGCGCTTAGCCGTATGTTTGACCAAAACCGTATAGATCCAAGCCTTACGTCGCTTATCACTGAGCTACCAAACCCTGATCCAATCCTGCGCCGCGCAGGTAAAAACACCGCTATTTATGAAGAAAT
>NZ_JACJEW010000150.1:0-2001 GCF_014164315.1 Pseudoalteromonas sp. SG44-1 | reverse complement strand
ATTTCTTCATAAATAGCGGTGTTTTTACCTGCGCGGCGCAGGATTGGATCAGGGTTTGGTAGCTCAGTGATAAGCGACGTAAGGCTTGGATCTATACGGTTTTGGTCAAACATACGGCTAAGCGCAGTGTATGCTGTAGATTTAATGCGTGGCTTGCTATACATGATAGCCCCTTATTTGTTTAGTGACTTTGCGGCTATTAACACGCGGCATACCGCCTGCACCGGTGCTGGCTACCATCCACAAAATAGCCAGCGCACAGCTTAAATCGTAGTGATGGGCGGTTTGTTTTTCTGGCCAGTTTTCTAGCTCGTCGAGTAATAATCGGCAATGTGAATGAAAGGCAATTTGCGCGGGTGTATTAGTTACATATGTTTCAAGTGATCCTATGCGTTCTTCTGCACTAATTACTGCTGTAACACCGCGTAAAGGCAGTGCTATGCCCTGCTCTAGGCCTGTTGTAATAAATTGGCTGCGCATAAAATCAAAGGCGTTGTTGTTCTCAAAGCCCCACACGCGGCAGTTATATTCTTTTTGCGCGCGTATTAAGTCGTTAAGTAAACGGCTGGTACCACGCACTTTACGGCTTTCGTACTCAACGTGTAGTTTCTGTAATTCATTGGAGTAAAAGCCCACTAATATTGCGCTGGGGTCGGCCTTTTCAGTCTTGCCCATACTTGGATCGCATGCGCCGTAGGGTATCCACTCGCTTAGGCGGTCAACCCAAAAATCAAACTGATAAAATATGGCTTCTTCGTCGCTTTTGGCAATGCCTTGCATCTCGCGGTTAAACTCGCGTTTATTAGCGGCCCACATACACATTAAATCGTAAAGTGAACGTACACTTGGCCAACTGGTAGTAGCGCCTTTAAGCATTTGCTTTTTGCGCTTGATCCAAAACTTAAACGAGGGTTTTTGCTCGGTTGAAACGGCCTCACCTTTAGCAGCGGCGCGTTTTTCAAAGCGTTTGTCGTCATGCACCATTAAATCGCGGCATTCTTCCCATAAATCCATACGCTCAGGCATTTGTTTAATGGCTTTAAAACGGTGAACAATGTGCCCTGGTGCCTCTTCGGCGCGGCTTATTGGGTCGTCGTTATTTAAAACGGTGTTTACACCTAAGAATTTTACGGTGCCGTCAGGTGGGCCAAGGTATTGCACGGCTGCTTCTAGGAAGCGCCAACGGTTATCGCGCTCAGTGGGCGATTTAGCCTCGGCATCGGTAATAATGTCATCAGATAGCAGTAGCTTAGGGCGGCTCGCACCATGGAACGTACCGCGTACTGATTGCTCAGCACCACGGCTTTCAAAGCGCACACCTTGCGCTGTTACAAACTCGCCTAATTTCCACACAGGGGATTTTTGGCATACTTCGGGAAAGTCTAACGCGAGGTTATTATTGTTAAGCAGCTCGGTTTTAACTACCTCTAATGTTTTTGTTGGCATTTTGGTTTCAGCGCCAAACAAAATAACAAAGTCGATAAATTGTTTTATTTTAGTTAAGCCCAGGTTTTGGCAAATATCAGGGTCTTGTAAGAGTGCTAACACCGCTACATACACAGGGGCAATTTTTACAGCTAGGGTACTTTTACCTTCACCACGGGGTGCAACAAACCAGTTTTTCCAGCCATTTTTAAGCTTGAGGGCTTCGGGGAACCAGTTCATAAAATAGCTTTGAAACTCAGACGCTGTTTGATCGTCGTCAAGCCACATATGATGCGGGAAATACGTATACACAAAAAACTCAAAGTCGCCGCCGAGCACGCGTTTACGGCGCTGTTTAATTGCAGCAGGGCTTGGATCAATGTTGCGTTCTTTGGCTTCAATATCGCGGCGCAGTGAGCCGGTGATCTGTTCTATTTCAGCTAAGAACTCGCGTGAATTCATATCGGCCATTAGTCGCTTAACTCCTGATCGAGTCGTGGACCAAAGGCGGTGAGTATTTCAACAAACTCAGGGGCAAATTCGGGGTATTTGGTTGATACAAACTTAGCAAGAATT